>DAIUEK010000073.1:2432-4685 GCA_036845165.1 Vicinamibacterales bacterium
GGCCCGTCGACAAGCGTCACGATCACCAGCCAGGCAGCCGCGAATCCAAGCGGCAGGGCGGCGATCGCGCGAACGACATTGGACGGATGGGCAAGGCCGGCGAACTCGAGCCCCCACGTGATGAGCGTGGGCAGCGCCGCGAGCAGGGCGACCCGTCGCGCGCGGGCGCTCGACATCGCGGAGGCCAGCAGCAGCGCGACAGGGGCGCCGGCGGCCGCGGCGACGTACAACCCGGTGCATCGTGCACACACCGGCAGCGGCCGGCCCCCGATCCAGAAGCACCGCTCGGGCCGCTGGTGGCAGACGCGCGCGCCGCCTGCATAGACGAGCGCGGCCGTGCTCGACACGATCCGGTTGGAAGACGTGATGGCGATTGGGGCGAGAACCACCGCCGCAACCCACAGCCCGACGCCCAGGCACAAGGCCCCCGGCCCGACAGGTGTGAGTCCACGGCCACGCATGCCCGTGATCTTAGCGTGGCGGGCGACCCTCAGGCCAGATGTGGAAAGTGGGCTTCGTACCTGGTGCGGAACTCCTCCCACGTGTAGGCGTGGCTCTGGCCTCCGAGATGCTCGAGCGCGTATGTGGCCGCGACGCTGCCGAGCCGGCAGGCCACTTCGAGATCCGCGCCGGTGGCCAGTCCCTTGAGCAGTCCCCCCCGGAACGCATCCCCCACGCCGGTCGGGTCGACGATGCTCCGTGGCGGCACGGCCGGGACGGCGAACTCGCGCGTCTTCTGGTGCACAATGCAGCCGTGCTCCCCGTGCGTGACGATGAGCGCGCCCGTGCGCGCCACGACCGCGGCTTCATCGAGGCCCGTCTTCTGCCGGATCAACTCGAACTCGTAGTCATTGCAGATGACGATCGCGGCGCCGTCGAGGCCGTCGCGCAGCTCGTCGCCGCTCATCCGCGCGCACTGCTGGCCCGGATCCCAGATGTAGGGAATGCCGAGCGTCCGGCACTCCTCCGCGTACTGCACCATGGCCCCCGGATCGTTGGGGGAGATGATGACCAACCGGCAGTCGGGGACCGTGCGGAACGACAACTCCCCCGCGTTCGCCATCGCGCCTGTGTAGAAGGAGGCGATCTGGTTGTTCTCGGAATCGGTGCTGCAGAAGAAGGACGCGGTGAACTTGTCCGACACGTCCTTCACCAGCGAGGTGTCCACGCCCGCGGCCTCGAGCCAGCGCCGGTAGTCATCGAAGTCCTGCCCGGCGGTGCCCATCAGCCGCGGCTTCTCGCCCAGGAGGGCGAGCGTGTAGGCGATGTTGGGGGCGCAGCCGCCGCGCCGCTTGTCCATGGAATCGACCAGGAAGCTCAGGCTCACCCGGCTCATGTGCTCCGGCAAGAAGTGTTCGGTGAACTTTCCCGGGAACGACATGAGGTAATCGAACGCGATGGATCCGGTGACGATGGTGGACATAATTTGATTGGCGATTGGCGAATGCAGATTGCCGATTGGGGTTATTTCATGTACCGACCGATGATCGGCGCAAGATGTCTCTTGACCTGATCCGGGACGGCGTCGGGCCGCGTGATGATCGCATGCTGGAGCGCATTGGCGCATTCGCACGTGCGGGCGTACGGCAGGCGTGAGACCGCCTCCGCGATGACCCCCTGCGCGGTCTTCGCGTTGGCGACGAGGTTCTGGACGATCATGTCGACGGTGACCGAGTCGTGCTCCGGGTGCCAGCAGTCGTAGTCCGTGACGAGCGCGATCGTGGCGTAACAGATCTCCGCCTCGCGCGCGAGCTTGGCCTCCTGCAGGTTGGTCATCCCGATGATGTCCATGCCCCACGATCGGTACAGCTTCGATTCCGCCAGCGTCGAAAACTGCGGTCCTTCCATGCAGACGTAGGTCCCCCCCGCGTGCACCGTCGCGCCCACGGTCCGGCAGGACTCGTACGCGATGGTCCCGAGCGGGCCGCAGACCGGGTGGGCAAAGGCGACGTGCGCCACGAGGCCGCCACCGAAGAACGTGCCGACCCGTCCCTTCGTGCGATCGAAAAACTGGTCCGGAATCACGAGGTGCTGCGGCACGTAGCGCTCCTGCAGCGATCCGACGGCGCTCGCGGACAGGATGAACTCGACCCCCAGCATCTTCATCCCGAAGATGTTGGCGCGATAGTTCAGCTCCGATGGCATCTGGCGATGCCCGGCGCCATGGCGCGCGAGGAACGCCACGCGCTTCCCGCGCAGCGTCCCGATGACATACGGACCCGACGGTTCGCCAAACGGCGTGACGACCCGCCG
>DAIUEK010000073.1:4785-7636 GCA_036845165.1 Vicinamibacterales bacterium
GTCGAAGGGCGCACGAGCAGCGGCCGCATCCCGAGCGTGATCCGGTTGCGCTCGTCCGGCGGCGCGCGCTTCTCCCACAGCGGCTTCGGCACGACGCCGAACATCGCCCCGCCATCCAGCCGGAAGTAGCCGTCGAGGAGAGGTGTCAGCTCAAAGTCGCCTAGGCGCATCGTTGTAGCTTGCAGTTCCAGTCATGTGCGGCGAACGCGCCATTCACAAAGATCACTAAGAAACAAAGACCACAAAGCGCTTTGTGATCTTTGTATCTTAGTGGTCTCCGTGAAGAAACCGTGGTTCGTCATAGTTGCCGTTCACCGTTTGCCGAGGGCGCGCAAATCTGCCCGGAACTGCACACTGCTAACTGCCGACTATTTCCTTCAGCTCGACCAGCACCCCGTGCGCGCTGGCCGGGTGGATGAAGGCGACGAGCGAGCCGTGCGCGCCTGGCCGCGGCGCGTCGTCGATCAGCCGGACGCCGCGCGCCTTCAACTGCGTCAGCGCGCCGCGGATGTCGTCCACGCGCAACGTGATGTGGTGGAGGCCGGGGCCCCGCTTCGCGACGTACTTCGCGATGGGCGAATCCTCGCTCGTCGCCTCCAACAGTTCTAGGCTTGGTCCGGGGGCCCCTGTCCCCCGGTCGGCAGCCTCGCCGACGGGGATGAAGTGCGCGCGCACGCGCTGCGAGGCGATAGTTTCGGGCGCCTCCACTTCGAGCCCGAGGGCGTCGCGGTAAAACTTCAGCGCCTCATCGAGATTCGCGACCGCGATGCCGATGTGATCCAGTGTCGCCTTCACACGCCCGCCCTTTTCAAGATCTCGTCGACCACCGTGTATGGATCCGTCTCGCGCGAGGCGATCCGGTCGAGTATCTGCTGAAACTCCCCCGCCTTCAGCACGCGCGCCTGGACGTGCTGGACGAAGCGGTGCGCGAGCAGCTCCTGGACGCGGAACTCCGCGCGGGCGCGGCGGCGCTCGCCGAGCGACCCGAGCGTGTGGGCGCGGAACTGCTCGATCGCGGCCACCAGCTCGGGCACCCCCTTGCCGGTATTCGCTTCCGTCTTGAGGATGGGAGGCCGCCAGCGCCCGGCGTACGACTCGAGCGAGAGCAACGCCTCGACCGACGCCACCGTCCGATCCGCGCCGTCCCTGTCCGCCTTGTTGACGACGAAGATGTCGGCGATTTCCATGATGCCGGCCTTCAGCGCCTGCACCTCGTCGCCGGTGCCGGGCACCAGCGTCACGATGGAGACGTCGGCCGTCCGGACGATCTCCACTTCATCCTGCCCGACGCCCACGGTTTCAATCAGGACGATGTCCTTGCCGGCCGCGTCGAGGACGAGCGCGGCGTCGGCGGTGGCGCGCGCGAGGCCGCCCAGGTTGCCGCGCGTCGCCATGCTGCGAATGAAGACCCCCGCGTCCGCGACGTGGGACTGCATGCGGACGCGGTCCCCCAGGATCGCGCCTCCGGTAAACGGGCTGGTGGGATCGACGGCGACGACCCCGACGGTCGGTCCACCGCGGCGCAGCTCGCCGATCAGGCGGTCCACCAGCGTGCTCTTCCCCGCGCCGGGCGCGCCCGTGATGCCAATGAGGTACGCGTGCCCGGTGCGGCTGAATACCCGGCGCACGAGGTCGGCGCCCTGAGGGGATTCGTCCTCAATCAGGCTGATCGCGCGCGCGACCGCCCGGGCGTCTCCCTGAAGCACGCGCTCGGACAGCGTCGGACGGACGGCCGGCGTCGACAGATCCGTCACGGTCCCAGCAGCTGCCGCGCAATGACGAGCCGCTGAATCTCGCTCGTCCCCTCGCCGATGGTTACCAGCTTCACGTCGCGGAAATACTTCTCGGCGGGATAGTCCTTCACGAAGCCGTAGCCGCCGTGGATCTGCACGCAGTCGTCGGCGACGCGGACCGCCGTCTCGCTGGCGTACAGCTTGGCCATTGCCGATTCCTTCGTCATGCGCCGGCCCAGATCCTTGAGATACGCCGCGCGATACGTGAGCAGGCGCGAGGCTTCGATCGTCGTCGCCGCATCCGCCAGCTTCCACTGAATCGCCTGGAACGCGGCGATGGGCTGGCCGAACTGATGCCGTTCCTTCGCGTACGAGCGGGCGGCTTCGTACGCCCCCTGGGCCAGGCCGACGGCGAGGGCGGCGATCCCGATGCGGCCGGCATCCAGCACCTGCAGCGTGTTGATGAAACCCTGGCCTTCGTCGCCGAGCATCTGCGCCGACGGGAGCCGGCAGTCCTGGAAGACGACCTCGCTCGTGTCGCTGGCGCGCATCCCCAGCTTGTTCTCTTTCTTCCCCGCGCTCATCCCCGGCGTGCCGTGCTCGAGCACGAACGCGGAGATGCCGCGATGGCCCTTCGTGCGATCCGTGACGGCCATCACCACCATCACGCCCCCAATCGCCCCGTGCGTGATGAAGCTCTTCGAGCCGTTGAGAACCCAGGCGTCTCCCTGGCGGGTGGCGGTCGTGCGCATGGCGGCGGCGTCGCTGCCGGCGCTCGCTTCGGTCAGGCCCCACGCGCCCAGGACCTCTCCCTTCACGAGCCGCGGCAGGTACTGCGACTTCTGCGCGTCGCTCCCGAACATCGCGATGTGCGCGGTGCACAACCCGTTGTGCGCCGCCACCGACAGCGCGATCGCCGGATCCACGCGCGCCAGCTCTTCGATGCAGATGCAGTAGTCGACGGCCGACATCGCCGAGCCGCCGTACTGCTCGGCGAACTGAATGCCCATGAGTCCAAGACTGGCGAGCTTTGGAAGGAGATCCCCAGGAAAATGCTGCGCCTCGTCCCACTCCATGACGTGAGGCCGCATCTCGGCCTCGGCGAACTCACGCACGGT
>DAIUEK010000074.1:0-7627 GCA_036845165.1 Vicinamibacterales bacterium
AGCGCGACGGCGGGCACGTTTTCAGAACCCGCAAGCGCGCGACGCGCGAGCAGCGGGCCTCGATACTGGCCATCGTAGTTGCGCGGGCTATAGAGCACGCCAGGCTCGGCCGTCGGGAAGTGCGACGGAATATCCGGCAGCACCGTGGCGGGGTTGCGCCCCTGCTCGAACGCCAGCGCATACGTGAACGGCTTGAGCGCCGATCCGGGCTGCCGTGGGACGAGCGGTCCGTTAATGGCGCCGCCATGCTCCGTATCCCCGTAGTCGCCGGACCCTTCCCACGCCAGCCATTCGCCGCGAAGGTTGTCGAGCACGACGACGGCCACGTTCGCGGCGCCGTGAGCCTTCAGCGACGGGCGCTCGTGCGCGATGATCCCCTCGACTTCCTTCTGCAAATCCAGATCGAGCGAGGTCACGATGCGCGCGGGCGGCGTGTCACCGGACGCGGCCCGCACCATCTCGACGAAGTGCGGGGCGTTGAACGCGGAGCCGCGCGCGTGAAGCGTGACCTGCTCGGCTTGGGCTTCGCGCAGGCGCTCGGGGCTGAGCGCGCCAGCCGCCGCCATCCGCCGAAGCACGGCCTGCTGCCGCCCGCGGGCGGACGCGACATTCTTCCAGGGGTTGAAGGCGCCGGGACGCTGCGGCAGGGCCGCCAGGAACGCGGACTGGGCCGGCGTCAGCATCGACGCATCGACGCCGAAGTACAACTGGCTCGCGCGCCCGGCGCCCGCGGTCTGGTTGCCGTAAGCCGCGAGATTCAGGTACAGCGCCAGGACCTCGCGCTTGCTGAACCGGTGCTCGAGACGCAGGGCGAGCACCATCTCGCGCACCTTCGCCCGGAACCCGCGCGGATGCACGCCTTCGCGCCGCTGAATCAGGAGCTTCGCGACCTGCTGGGTGATGGTCGATCCCCCCTCGACGACCCGCCCCTCGACGACGTTGTGCCGGAGCGCGCGCAGCAGCGACACCGGGTCGACGCCCGGATGCGCGTAGAAGCGCCGGTCCTCCGCCCCGAGCGTCGCCGCCACGAGCATCGGCGGCAGGCCCGCCGCGTCGAGCGGCCGGATTCGCGATCCCCCCTGGGACAGCGCCTCGTACAACACCCGCCCGTGGCGATCGACGACGACAGTGGACGGCGTATCGACGCCGGCAAGCAGATCCGCCGGTATCGGCGCGCACCGGATCCACACGCCAAAGGCCAGCACCCCTGCGGCGGCGATCGCGAACGCTCGACGGTGCACCTTCAGGACCCTTAGCACTATTTCTTGATGTCTATGGTCGCCGTCGCCGTGCGCCCGAAGACTTCCGGTTCGTACATCTCTTCGGCGTGCGCCGGCGCCGTGCGGAAAGTCCCCGCGGTCGTCGCGCGCACCACGTAGCTGAACGTGTGCCGCCCTTCGCCCAGGCGCGTCGCGAAGAGCTGGACCCTGTCGTCGTGGCGTTCCACGTGATCGAACCCGCCGCGCTGCCACCACGTGAACCAGCTGCCGCTCACGTCACCCTGGGTGTCCTGCTGCTTCGACAGGTTGGCGGCCGACGTGGCGAACCACGACTCGACCGGCTCGAAGCCCGCGGGCAGGGGATCGGTGACGGCGACGAACCGCCGCTCCTTCGTGAGCTGGAGCGTCAGCGTGACGCGGACAAGATCGCCCGCCTTGAACGTCGTCGACGCCGGGCGCGTGCCGGTTTCGACGTAGGGCGCGTAGGAGCGCCCGATGCGGATGCCCTGATCGGAGCCCTGCTGGAACAGACGATCGACGGCGTACCGCAGGCGCGCGGAGTAAAAGAGCGTGCCCGTACCGGTGCGGGTGAACGTCAGCGGCTGCTCGGACCCCTCGGGGCCCGACGCGAGCACCTTCGACATCGGCACATCCGTCCCCCTGGCCTCGGCCGACCGCCCCTGGAACTGCGCGCTGGCGATCTGCGTGGTGCCGAGGTTCGCGACCGCCGTGAAGTTCGGCACCGTCGATTCGAAGCGACGGTAGTACGCGACCAGCGACTCGAGCGCCATCGCGTTCTCCTGCGTGTTGCCCCAGCGCCCGTCCTTCCGCGCCTGGAGCAGCCACGTCACCATGCCGCGATACTGCGTGTCCGGCGCGTTCGCCTTCACCAGCGCGCTCAACGCGATCGCGGTGGAGCGGATATTGGAGTTCCAGAACCACATCAGGTACGGATCGTTCAGCTCCTCGACGTGCGCGGTCGCGGCTTCCGGCAGGATGGCGTTGCCGATCCGCCGGCGCAGTTCCGTGGAGCGAACGCCGCCCCCCTCTCCCTTCGCCACGAGCGCGTCGTTGAGATAGGCGAGCGCGAAGATCGGCATCCGATCGCGATAGCCGTAGAGGCGGGTGATGTTGGAGTCCTGGTTGCGCCCGCCTTCCACGAGCACCTTCACCGCAAACGCCTGCCACGCGGTGTACGACGGCCACCAGCTCTCGTTGGTCGGCGGCTTCTCCGCGAGCTCGGTCTCGAGATACGCGTAGGCCCGTTCGCGCATCTGGGGGTCGACGTTGTATTTCAGGTCGGAGGCGACCTTGAAGACATGGAGCAGATACGCCGTGAGGTAGGGCGACGTGCTCCAGCACTCGCCGGGCCAGTAGGCGAACCCGCCGCTCTCGCACTGGAATTGCTCGAGCTCCTTCAGCGTCGTCTGCACCGTCGCGTGGAGCTGTGCCGGATCGATGCCGGGCAGCTTGAACGCTTCGCCGAGATCGGCGGACAGCAGGAGCGCAAGCGCTCGTGACCCGCGCTGTTCCGCGCAGCCGTAGGGATACTCGACGAGATACCGCGCGCCTTCGCCAAGGCCAACGAGCGCCGTGGACGCGAGGTCGACATGGAGCCCGCCGAACGTCGAGACGATGCCGGTCGGGAGCTTCACCCGCTCGGCGGCGGTCGGATTGGACTCGCCGGCCTCGCCGATCGCCGACACCGTCTCCGGGGAGACCAGGACTTCCACCGGGATGACGTCCTGGAACGCGTCCGTTTCACTGGCAAGCTTCACGGTCATCCGCACGCGCGCGCGGCCGATCGCGCGTCCCGCGGCGTCGAAGCGGACTTCAACCGAGCCGCCCGCCGGCACATCGATCGTCTGGGGCGCGGTGTCCGCAAACTGCATGACCTCGGGATCCAGGCTCTCGATCGTCACCGTCGCCGGACCCGCGCTCTTCAGCTGGCTGGTGACGACGGCGCCGAAGGAGGCCTTGTCGCCGACGGCAAGGAAGCGCGGGAACGTCGGCTTCAAGGTGACGGGTTTGTTGATGCGGATCTCGCTGTCGGCAGAGCCGAAGCGCGACGCGCGGTCTCCCGCCACGGCCATGATCCGGTACGTCGTCAGGGACTCGGGCAGCTTGACGTCGAGGGTCGCGTGGCCGCGCGCGTCGGTCGTGACCGATCCAATCCAGAAGGCCAGCACGCGGAAGTCCTGGCGGATCGTGCTGACGTTCAGGTCCGCGCCGCCGCCGCCGCCGTCCGTATCTCCCTTGGGCGTGATCACGCGGCGGGAAATGATCTTCTGCCGCGTGTCTTCCGTCAGGACCTGCAGGGCCTTCTTCACGTAGACGGACGCAAGGACGTCAGGCGTGCGGAACCCGGTCAGCGACAGCACGCCGTAGTCGACGGCCCAGAGCGTGACTTCGCTCAGAGCGCCGCGACCCTGCCGATCCTTCACGTCCAGCGTCACCGTGGCCGTGTTGGCCGGCCGGTACTCTTCCTTGTTGGCCGCGACCGCCACCGTCAGCCGCTTGCTCGTGTCTTCGACCGCGAGCTGCACGTAGCCGAGACGGAACGACGGCTTGCCCGGATCGGCCGGGTCGTCTTTCACTTCGCTCGGTGGGGCCCCTTCGACGTTCCCCACCTCGCTGCGCGCTCGCGCCGCCGCTTCGCGGCGGTCCCCTCCGGCGCTCGCTTGCGGCGCCTCGTGAAACGGATTGCTCCGTCCCTTGACCAGCAGCACCGACACGTAGATGTTCGGGATCGCCTCGTCGGTGATCGGCACGTCGATCGACTGCTGGGTCGAGGTGAGCGCGAACTGGCGGTGCGTGCGAATGCCCTCGCGCTCCGTCGTCACGAGCGCCGTCGCCTTCTCCCACGGCGACTGGATCATGATGTGCGCCGTGTCGCCGGGTTTGTAGTTGGTGCGGTCCGCGACGAGATCGATGCGGTTGTGGTCGTAGCGTTCCCACGCGGTGTAGCCGGGACCGAGCGCGTAGAAATTCTCGCGCGTGACGGTGAAACGTCCCTGGCCGGCGTCCGCCTTCGCCTCGAGGACAAAGTAGCCGCCGGCGGGGAGATCGGCAGTGAGCGGGATCGGGTCGCTGGCGCTCGTCAGGTGCCATACGCCCGAGGGCACTTCCTTCCGCTCGGTCTCCCATGTGTAGAACCCGTTGCCTTCCGCTCGACGCACGCTCTGCCACTGGATCTGCGTGAGCTTCACGTCCATCGCGACGCCGGGGACCGTCTTGCCGTCGAGACCCACGGCGATGAACTCCGTCTTCAGCCCGTCCTTCTGATCGTTGAAGAGCGGCAATTGCCTGATCCCGATGTACCACGGCGCCGGGTGCACGAGCACGCTCGTGCGGTTGGCGATGTGCTGCCGCGACACGTCCTCGACGTCGCCCTCGAGCGTGTACGAGTACGGAAGACCGGCCTTCGCGTCGGTATTCAGCGCGAGCGCCAACTGACCCGTCGCCGTCAGCACCCCCTGGTCCGATCCCATGTCGGTGCGCGGTCGGACGCGGGTGTCGCTCCACCCGACGAACGTCCAGCGCTCGGATGGGAACGTCTCCGTGACCACGGCCGGCGCCGAATAGACCGGCGTGCGCGTCAGCGTCCAGTGCGTCGGACGCTTCCCCATCGGCGCGCCGAACAGGTATCGTCCGGTCACGACCCCCTTCAGCGGATCGCCGGCGATCTGGGAGTCACCGGTGAGGGTGACGTCCACGCGGAAATCCGGCCGGCGATATGCCGCGACCAGAAACGATCCGTTCACCGTCTTCTTCCAGTCGCCGGACTCCTCGGCATCCTGGTTTCGTGACGGCGAGGCGGGCTGCGGCTTCGAGCGATCGCTCTCGAGGATGGCGCTGACGCTGTAGTTTCCAAGCGCGCCTTCCGCCGGAACCGTGAGCGTCCATTCGGCCGTGCTCCACCCGTTCACTTTGACGAGGCGTTCGTCCACGGTCTTGTTGCGGCTGTCGCGGACCGAGACGGCCACGGGCGTCCCGTCGGCCAGCAGGCGGACGCCGCCGGGTGTGTTGCTGCGAAGGACGGCCTTGAAGTGCACCTCTTCGCCCAGCTTGTAGACCCCTCGATCGGTGAACACGGTCCCGCGCAGCAGCGGATCCGCTTCTTCCAGATCGAGATTCGCGTCGAACTCCCACGGCAGAATGCCGTCGTTCCAGTCGCTCCCGACGTACGCGAAGTCGCCGTCCTTCTCCGCCATCACGATGAAGGCGAAGTCGGTCCAGTTGCGCGGGTTGCGAAGGCGCGTCTCGGGCGCGATGGCGACGCCGTCCGCGCCGGTCGTGCCGGTCCACATCGCCTGGCCGTCCGGCTTGATGATCGACACGCGCGCGCCGGCCACCGGCGCCGCGGTGTCGAGGCGTGTCACGAACAGCAGCGTGTTCTGCGGGCTGTCCTTGACGCTGATCCCGAGGTTGGTGACCTGCACGAGGCTCGAGCGGGTGAGCGGCTTGCCGTCGGGCGTCTTCGACGCGCGCGACTGCGCGATCGGCGCCCCTTCCTCGACGGCCGTCCAGACGAAACCCGTGCCCGACGGCTTCAGGACGCCGGACAGATCGAGACCGTGCGACTGGATGCTGTCGGGCGTCACGTTCAGTTTCCGCGGCAGCGGTGCGGTCGATGGGGCGAGGCTGAAGTGGGCATCCTGCAGCTGGACCAGCGTCGCCATGAGCTGCTGCGGCTCGACGGGGACCGCCCACTGCTTCACGTTCAGGAAATTGCGCGCGTGGAACGGCAGCAGTGTGCCGCCCCCCTTTTCCCACACGCCGTGGCCGTCGCCAAAACTGGTGAACGCGTGCTGGTGCCAGTTCTCGACCAGGCCGGCCCAGGTGTATCCGAGCGTCTGGCCGTCGGTCGCCTTCAAATCCGCCGGAAGCGAAGCAAGGAACGTCGTCGCCGGCGGCTGCGCCTTGAACCCCGCATCCTCGAGCGACAGCTCGTCGGACTGGTCCTGCTCCCAGGACTCGCGCTGCCGCGGCTTCGATTTCGTCAGCGTCCGCTCGCGCCGCGCGTCGGTGAGATCAGTGGCCTTTAGAGCGGCCGCGAACGCCGCGGCCTTGACCGCCACGCGGAAGGAGATCGGATTGTGGTTGTCGGGGTCGCAGGTGGCTTCGCAGTGAAACTGGTTCACGAAGAACGCCTGCTCGACTTTGATCGTGTAGCTCTGCACGCGATTGGACGTCGCGAGACCGGCGAGCGACGGCAGCCGGCCGTCGATCTCGAGTTTCACCCAGCTCTCGGGTGGAACCGGGCTCGTCGCCTGCAGCACCACCAGGTTGGGCGCCGGCTTGAACCGTTTCTTGTCCCAGTCCTTCGCAATCGCGAGTGAGACAGGAGTGGTCGCCTCCGCGGCGGCGCGGACGTGTTGCACCTTGTCCGTGAACGCCTGGAGCGCCGACGGATCGATCGCGCGCAGCCGTGCCTGGACCGGCGCCGCGATGACCGGGGGGATGAACGGGTGACTCTGGAACGTGGCGTGGGCGTGCGCGGCGACGTCCTCCGGCTTCACGGACTGGTTGAACAGCAGGACGACGATGGGCGCGGCGTCGAAGCGGCCGCCGGGCCGGTACCAGTTCGTCTGCAGCAGGTACGCTGTCGGCGTCGTGAAGCTGAAGGTGTACGGCGCGGCCAGCTTCCGGAGGCTGACGGCCGCGGTCCCCGCGTCGATCGTCACGTCGTACTTCGTCGCGAGCGGCAGGCGCTTCGCCGGCGTCAGGATAAGGATGGTCGTGCCGGACCAGCGGTACGTGCCGGGCACGTCCGGCGTGATGTGAAAGAACGCCGGCTTCAGCTTTGGCGGCACCCGGCCGAGCGCCACCATCGGCTCCGAAAAGACGACGCGGATCTCGTTGCCTTCTTCGCCGGCCCGGATTTCACCGGTCGGCCCGGCGCTGACGATCCTGAGGGGTGCGCGCGGCGCCGCCGGCTGCGCTTCGACGACGGAGGTGGAACAAAGGCAGAAGGCAGAAGGCAGAAGGCAAAGAGCGAGAAGCAGGGGTCGGTGTGTCATGGGTGTCCTGCGGATGATACTCGTTACGTTTGGACACCGCTTCTTGGTTTGTGAATGCCTCCGGCATTCACGCTCGGCGGGGGCCCCACGCCCCGCCTCGCCCCCACAGTCGACCGATTCTGAAGGCTCCCGATGCAGAACGGCTTGCCGTCGTCTAAGTGTGAAAAATGGTCCGGAAGATGCGCCCCAGCCGGAGGCGCTGCGGCGGCAGTTCCGGCGAGTCGTCCGGACCCACGCGGCGGTCCACCCCGCCCGGCATGAGCCGCGGATCGTCCTCACACTCCGGCTCGTGGCCAATCAGCTCCGCCTGGGCGCGGATAACGGGTAACGCGCGGCGGTCGCCGAGCGGGAACAGCCGGCAGAAGTCGTCCACGACCTCGTTCG
>DAIUEK010000075.1:0-7329 GCA_036845165.1 Vicinamibacterales bacterium
TGGCAGGTGACGCACGAGACGTTGCGCGCGTCGTGCTTGCCGCCCGCGAAATTATCGTGCTCGCTGCGGTTGTGGCAGGAGAGGCACGCCGCCGAGGCCTCCCGCGGCGTCATCGTGCGCGGATTCTTGATCTTGGTCTTGTCGCCGCCGGCATCGACGTGCGCCTGGCCGGGGCCGTGGCAGCTCTCGCAGCCGCTCCCCGACGCCGGGGTCCGTGGATTCGCTGCGCGACCGTGCGGGGTTCCGTGGTACTTCTTCTGATCCTCGTGGCACGTCAAACAGGTCTCCTCGCCGACGTATCCGGATGCCGGGGATGCCGTCGTCGCGGTGACCGTGTTGCCGCCCTTCGCCGCCGGTGCGCCATTCTGGCGCGGCGCCGCTGAGGCCGACACAGTAACCATGACGGCGATCCACAGGCCAAGAGCGCCAGCGATGGTGGCCGCCGGGCCGAGGGAACGCGTGAAGCGACCCATCTGTCCTCCTTCGCAACTAACTTAGGAACGTACGAATAAGTGCGTGATCGACCGCGCTCCCGAAGAGCGCCTGCCCTCTGCTTGGCAAGAGGCGTGCCTCGTCCAAATCCGCATGGACCAAAGCCTTGCGAGGCGGAACGTGGCTGAAACGCCGAGTCTTCGGCGTATGTTCTGGGAGATTTCGCCTGCCCCGGTGCGGAAATTTCCGCGCGTCCGGCTGTTGGCTGGCAGCGTGGGGGTCGCTCCGTGGACCTCCGGTCGCGCCTACGCGAAGGCCCGCGCGGGGATCCCGAGCATGGCGACGCTGCGCGCAATCGACTCGAGGACCTCGGGCGCGACCTTTGACAGCGACGGCCTCGCGGGGGTGCGGGCGATCGTGTAGATGTCGACTTTCTCCGGACGGACGCGGCCGATCTCCTCGAGCCACGCGTCGACGGCGTTCGGCGTCGTGTTGTCGATCACGCCCTCCTCGTCCCGGACGAACATCGACTGCACGATGAGGTGCCCGACGGATCGCAAATTGGCGATCAGCCGGCCGAGGGGAATCCCCGGCGCATTCATGAGCCTGAATGTCGTGGCGTCGCCGGCGTCGAGTTTCATGCACCGGACGTCGAACGGCCGCAGGCTGTGCAGGACATCCAGCCGGCCCAGCGTCGAACCGTTGGACAGCAGCGCGAGCTTCGCCTTCGGCGCACGACGCGCGCGGACGTGAAACAGACCCTCGCTGATGGGCGCGAAGGCCGGGTGCAACGTCGGCTCTCCGTTGCCGGCCACGGTGATGTGATCGACCGCGGGATCCGCGGCAAGGGCGCGATCGACCGCCTCGATGACGTCCGCCGGCCGCGGCCACTCGCCTCTCGCGGGAAACTCCGTCCAGCCGTACTGGCAGTACGGGCAGTTGAAGTTGCACGTCTTCCGCCCCGCCGGCGCGAGGTTCACGCCGAGCGAGCGTCCGAAGCGCCGCGATTGCACGGGTCCGTACACCATGCCGGCCTGCAGGTCCATTCAGGTCCTCCGTTCACGAGTGATCCTCGTGGGCCTCGTGGTCGAGGCCTAGTTTGCGGATGCGGTCGCCGAGCGTGGAGCGCTTGATGCGCAGCAGCTCTGCGGCGCGTGACTTGTTGCCGTGACTCGCCTTGAGCGCCCACGAGATCAGATGCGTCTCCACCTCGTGGAGCCGGCCGTCCAGCGAGACGTGTCCGGCGGAGGGCGGCGTGTCGGCCGGCGGCACGGCCGGCGGCACGGCCGGCGGCGTCTCCCGCGCGCGGAACATGAGGCTCGTCGGCATGCAGCCGACCCGCACCGAGGAACACGTGCAGGTCTGCGCGATGCGCTCGCAGGCGTTCTCGAGCTCGCGCACGTTGCCCGGCCAGTGGTACTGCTGGAACGTCCGGCGGACCGTCGGGGAGACCGCCGGCACCGGCAGGCCGCGGGCACCGAAGAACCGCCGCAGGAAATGGTCCGTGAGCGCCGCGATGTCTTCGCGACGCTCGCGCAGCGGCGGCAGCCAGATCGGCACGACGTTCAGCCGGTAGAACAGGTCCTCGCGGAACTGACCGTCCCGCGCCAGGTGCGCGAGGTCGCGCTTCGACCCGGCGATCACGCGCACGTCGACCGGAATCTCGCGCGTTCCCCCGACCCGCTCGATCGTGCGGTTCTGCAGGACGCGCAGCAGCTTCACCTGCACCGCGCGCGGCACGTCATCGATGTCGTCGAGAAAAATCGTGCCGCCTTCGGCCATCTCGAAACGGCCGGGGTGATCCTTGATCGCGCCGGTAAACGCGCCGTGCTCGTGGCCGAACAGCTCCGATTCGATCAGCGCCTCGCTCAGCACCGCGCAGCTCACGGCGACGAACGGGCGCCGGCAGCGACGGCTGGAATGATGGATCAGCGTCGCGATCATCTCCTTGCCGGTGCCGGTCTCACCGACGATCAGCATGCTGCTGTCGCCGTCGGCGACGACCTGGACGAAGTCGAGCACGGTCCGCATCCGCGGGCTGCCGCCCACGACAATCGAGTCGAGCGAGAAAACCGGCTGAAGATCGTACACGCCGACGGCCCTACCGCAACGGCAATGCCAGCGCCACGGCGGGCTGAATTCCGGCGGATTTTCGTGTACTGTCGGAACGTCGGCAAACTCCGGCTTCGAAGTTGCCGGTTTTCCGGCAGTCGCCGCCGACCGTGCCTGGCACCGGGCCGGCGAATGCGCACATTCATTCGTATTCCGGGGCGTTTGCGTGTCAGGCACGCGCCTTGTGATGGCCGTCTGCGTCTATGCCGACCGAATTCGAATCCGCCGACATCGCCGCGCTGATCAAGCGGTATGACCGCCCCGGGCCGCGCTACACGTCGTATCCGACGGCGGTGGAGTTCCACGAGGGGTTTGACGAGGTGGCATACCGCGAGCGCCTCGCGGCCGCGGGGGCCGCCGCCGGCGACCCGCTGTCCCTCTACGTCCACGTGCCCTTCTGTGAGGAACGCTGCGCGTACTGCGGCTGCGCGGTCATCGCCACGCGCAATCGGGAGGTCGCCGACACCTATCTGGAGTATCTCGCGAGGGAAATCCGGATGCTGGCGTCCAGGCTCGGGGCCCGCCGCCGCGTCGTGCAGTATCACTGGGGCGGCGGCACGCCGACCTACCTGACACCGGCGCAGATCGTCCGCCTCGACGCCGTCGTCCGCCGCCACTTCGACATCGCCTCGGACGCGGAGTGCGCGATCGAAATCGATCCTCGCGTCACCACGCGCGAGCAGATCACCCTGCTGCGCCGGCTCGGCTTCAACCGGTTGTCGCTCGGCATCCAGGATTTCACCGAAAGCGTACAGCAGGCGATTCATCGGCGACAGAGGGAGCACGACACGCGCGCCCTGTACTGGTTCGCTCGTGAGACGGGATTCGACTCGATCAACTTCGATCTCGTATTCGGGCTGCCGTGCCAAACCGTGCGCACGTTCCGGCGCACG
Source organism: Vicinamibacterales bacterium (assembly GCA_036845165.1). GTDB lineage: Bacteria > Acidobacteriota > Vicinamibacteria > Vicinamibacterales > 2-12-FULL-66-21 > JAICSD01. The sequence goes on from DAIUEK010000075.1 coordinate 3,438, forward strand.
CTGGCATCGGTCGTCGACATGCTGCCGGACCGCACGGCGGTCTACTCCTACGCGCACGTCCCGTGGCTGCGTCCGAACCAGAAGGCGATCGATCCCCTCGACCTTCCGGATGCAACCGAGAAACGGGATCTGCTCGTGGCGGCGATCGAGGTCTTCAGCGCCGCCGGATACGAGCCGATCGGGATGGACCATTTCGCGCTGCCGGACGACGAGCTGGCCCTGGCCGCGCGGCAGCGGCGGCTGCAGCGCAGCTTCATGGGCTACACGACGCGCCCGGCGCCCGACAGCGTCGCGGTCGGCATCTCCGCGATCGGCGACGTGCACGGCGCGTTTGCGCAGAACGCCAAGACGCTCGCCCGCTACTACCAGGCGATCGACGCGGGCCGATTCCCGATCGAGCGCGGCTACGCGCTCGGCGCCGACGACCGGCTGCGGCGGTACGTCATCACCGAGCTGATGTGCAACTTCCATCTGGCGCGAGAGGCGGTCGAGGCGCGCTTCGGGATCGACTTCGGCGAGTATTTCACCGCTGAGCTCGCACAGTTGACCGCGCCGGACGGCATGGTCGCCGACGGACTGCTCGAGATCGACGCCCGGGCGCTCACCGTCACGCCGCGCGGCCGGCTGTTCGTCCGCAACATCTGCATGACCTTCGACCGGTATCTCGCCGCCCACCAGGGGCGCCCGGTCTTTTCCCGGACGATTTGAGCCCTCTCATCATGCCCCTCACGCGCGACACCCGGACGGCCGTCCTGCTCTTCAACCTCGGTGGGCCCGACGACCTGGCCTCCGTCGAGCCGTTTCTGATCAAGTTGTTCTCGGACCGCGAGATCATCGAACTGCCGTTGGGCGCCGCGCTGCAGCCGGTCTGCGCCAGGCTCATCGCGAAGCTGCGCGGCCCGTCGGTGCGGCGGAACTATGCGCGCATCGGCGGAGGATCGCCGCAACTGCGGATCACGCGGCAGCAGGCGGCGGACCTCGAGGAGCGTCTGAATGTGGGGCGGTGCGGCCAGCGCGCGTTTCGCGTGTTCGTCGCCATGCGCTATTCGCGGCCATCCTGCGAGGACGCGCTCGAGGCCATCGCGGCGGCCGGCATCCGCCGCATCGTGACCCTGACGCTGTTTCCACACTACTCCCGGGCGACGACCGGTTCCTCCCGCCGCGAATTCGATCGGGTGCTGGCGACCCTGGCGTGGCGCGCGATGCCCTTCGAGGTCACGCACATCGATCGGTATGCCGCCGATGCCCGCTACGTCGACGCGATGACCGATACCGTGTCGCGGGTGTGGAACACGATTCCGGTCGATCGCCGCGCGGACACCGTGCTGCTGTTCAGCGCCCACGGCCTGCCGCAGAAGTTCGTCGACCAGGGGGATCCGTACGTCCAGGACATCGAGGCGACACGGCGAGGCATCCTCGACCGGCTGAAGCTCCCCAATCGTCACCTCCTGGCCTATCAGTCGCGCACCGGTCCGGTGAAGTGGCTCGGGCCGGGTACCGAGGAGACCCTGCGCGATCTCGGCCGCGAGGGCGTCAAGGACGTGCTGGTGCTTCCGCTGTCGTTCGTGTCCGACCATATCGAAACGCTGTACGAGGTCGACCTGCTCTTCGCGGACGCGGCGCGCGAGGCGGGCATCACGGGGTATTACCGGCCGGAGGCGCTCAATCGGTCGCCGCTGTTCGTCGCGGCGCTGGCCGGCCTCGTGTCGGATCATCTCGCGCAGCCGGAGCGGCCCGCGTGCGACGCGTGCCGGACGCGCGCCGCCGGCGTCACTCGGGAACCGGCGATCTCCGCGCCAGCCGTATGACCACGCCTTCGCCACAGAACGGCGTCGACGGGCACGCCGGGTCGCCACAACCGGGCTACGGCAGCCATGCGCGTGTCGTGATTGTTGGCGGCGGGATCGCCGGGCTCGCGGTGGCGCGCGCCGTCCGTGTCCAGGCGCCCGGGGCGGAGATCCTGGTGCTCGAAGCGCGGGATCGCGTCGGCGGAAACGTGCGCTCCGAGCGCATCGAGGGCTACCTCTGCGAAGCCGGTCCTGATGGCTTTCTCGATGACGCGCCCGCGACCCTCGTGCTGGTGGACGAGATCGGCCTGTCGTCACAGGTGCTGCCGAGCCGCGACGAGGCTCGGCGCCGCTTCATTTTCCGTGACGGCCGGCTCCACGAGGTGCCGCTGTCGCCGGCGGCGTTCCTGCGCACGTCGCTGCTGTCGCGGCGCGCGAAGCTTCGCATCGCCTGCGAGCCCCTGGCCTTCCGTGGTCCGCGCCACGATGAGAGTATTCAGCAATTCGCCGAGCGCCACATCGGCCGCGAGGCGGCCCGCGTGCTGATCGGCTCGATGGTCTCGGGCATCTTCGCCGGCGACGCCAGCGAGCTGTCGCTGCGCGCGTGTTTCCCGAAGATGCGCGCCATGGAGACCGAGTTCGGCAGCCTGTTCCGCGCCCTGCTGGCGAAGCGGCGTGAGCGCCGGCACGACAACGGTGTCGGCGCGCCGGCCGGCCGGCTCACGTCGTTCCACGACGGCATGGAGTCGCTCGTCCGGGCGGCCGCCGCGTCACTCGGGTCGTCCGTGCGCACCGAACGCCCGGTCATCGGCCTCCGGCCGCGCCTGGCCGGCGCACGCGCGGACGGGTCGCGGCTCGTCGGCGCGCGCACGTTCAGCGTCGTGTCCGCCGCCCAGGTGATCGAAGCGGACGCCGTCGTGCTCGCGGGGCCGGCGGCGGACGCGGCGGATCTCGTCCGGCCGTTCGCGCCGGAAGCCGCGCGCCTGCTGAACGGCATCCAGACCGCACCCCTGGCGGTCGTCTGTCTCGGCTACGACGAGCGCGCGCTGGCCGCCGATCGTGGTCCCCTCAATGGCTTCGGATTCCTGGTCCCGCGCGGCGAAGGCCCGCGCATTCTCGGGGCGCTGTGGGAGTCGAGCATCTACGCCGGACGGGCGCCTGCGGGTAAGGCGCTGCTCCGCGTGATGGTCGGGGGCGCCACCGATCGGGACGCCGCCGATCTCGGCGACGCCGAGCTCCTCGACGTCGTCCGCCACGATCTCGGACTCACGATGGGCCTCCGGGTCGCCCCGGAGTTTCTGCACGTCTTCCGGCATCGCCGGGGGATCCCGCAGTACGCCATCGGCCACGACGCGCGGCTGGCGCGGATCGAAGGACACCTGCGCAATTACCCCGGGCTGTTCCTGGCCGGCAACTCCTATCGCGGCGTGTCCATCAACGCCTGCATCGAGGATGCGCCGCTCCTGGCGCAACGGGTGGCCACGCATCTCCAGAACCTCCCGGCGCTGCACGCATACGTCGCGGCGCGCTGACGGTTTTCCGGAGGGTGGCCGCGAATGACGCGGCGCGCTGCGCCATTGGCGTCGGATCGCCGGCTGGCATCGGGCTTGTGTAGGCCCGCTGCATGCTGACTAAACTGCTGGCGTCGGCGCTCGCGCTCGGTATCTCAACCTTCGTCGGCGACACGCTCCAGCAGACGGACCCGTCTGCATCGGCCGGCTACGCCTGGGCCGGCGCGTGCCAGAAGTGCCATGAGCCCATTTACGAAGCCTGGTCCCGCACCAAGCATGCGAAGGCGCTCGATCGTCTGAGCTCCGCGGAGCAGGAAAAGGACTGTGTGGGGTGTCACGTGACGGGGCCCAAGTCGCGCGTCCTCGATGGCAAGAAGGTGCTCAACACAGGCGTGCAGTGCGAGGCGTGTCATGGCGCGGCCGCCGCGCACGCCGCGGATCCGCAGGTCAGGACGGGTCTCGTCAGGAAACCGGCGTCCTCGACGTGCGAGGCGTGCCATTCGTCACGGAGCCCACACTTCAAAGGCTTCTGGTACGACGCGATGACGGGGCTCTCGCATCACGTGTCCTAGTGTCCCGCCTGTCGAAGGGCGA
>DAIUEK010000075.1:7339-7609 GCA_036845165.1 Vicinamibacterales bacterium
TCCTAGCAGCCCGCCAGCTCGAAGGGCGAACTCTTTCGCGGCGGACCGCTGATTTTTCCCGAGACCCGGCGGCATTCCGACGCGACGCGCGCCGGATCCGGCTGGAATTGCGGCGGGCCTCGGGTGGCACGTCGCCTGCAATCCAGATGGCATACGCCGCCGCCCGCCGCAGCAACCACTGGCACCGCCTGTGAACTCTCGCGGCTGGTGGCGGGCGTGCACCAGCTGAACAACAGGAGCAGCAATGATTGGCCGCCACCGGGATTCGGT
>DAIUEK010000076.1:0-7558 GCA_036845165.1 Vicinamibacterales bacterium
CCAGTGTTCCGCAAGTGGAAGTTTCAGCTGTGCTGTGCCACGGTCGCGATCGCGTTCGTGGCAGCCTGTCGCTCCACGCCGCCGCCCCAGGCGGCCACGACGCGGCCGCCCAACGTCCTGCTGATCACGATCGACACGCTACGGGCCGATCGGCTCGGGCGCGGCTTCACGCCGACACTCGACCGCCTGGCGGCCGAAGGACAGAACTTCACTCGCGCGCGGGCGGCGGTGCCGCTCACGCTCCCCTCGCACGCGACCATTCTCAGCGGTCTGCTCCCGCCCCACCACGGCGTGCGCGAGAACGCGACCTACCGATTCGACCGCACCCAGCCAACCATCGCCATGCGCCTGAAGGCGACCGGGTACCGCACCGCGGCCGTCGTTGGTGCGTACGTGCTCGACCGGCAGTTCGGCCTCGACGCGGGATTCGACACCTACGACGATCGCATTCCGCGAAACCCGGACGCCGACCTCCGGCTCGAGTCGGAACGCCGCGCAACGGCGGTGACCGATGCGGCGCTGGCCGCGTTGGATACTCTGAGCGCCTCTCCGCAGGTCCATGTGGCGCCGGCCTCCGTGCCGGCGGCCCCCTTCTTCCTCTGGGTTCACTACTACGACCCGCACGCCCCCTACGATCCGCCGCCGGAGTTTGCCGCCCGCGCGAACGGCGACCCGTACAACGGCGAGATCGCCTACGTGGATGCGGAACTCTCTCGCCTGCTCGAGGGACTTGCCGCGCGGCATCTCCGCGATCGGCTCGTCATCGTCGTCGCCGGCGACCATGGCGAGAGCCTGGGCGAGCACGGCGAGCGCGCGCACGGGATGCTCCTCTACGAGCCGACGGTCCGCGTGCCGCTCATCGTCCACGCGCCGGGTTCGACAAGACCGGCCGTGCGAACCGAGCCCGTCAGTCTCGTGGACATCGCGCCTACAATCTTCGCGCTCGTTGGCCTGTCGGCACCGACGGCCATGGACGGGATCAACCTGCTGGGTTCGCCGCTGAACGCAGACCGCGAGATCTACGGGGAGACGAACTATCCCCGCGTGGCCGGGTGGAGTCCGCTGCGGTCGCTCGTCTCGGGCCGATGGAAACTGGTGCGCTCGTCGCCGCCCGAGCTCTTCGACGTGGACGGCGATCCGGCCGAGGCGAGGGACGTCGCCGGCGAACGTGCGGCGCTGGCCGGGGCGATGGCCGCGCGGATACGCGAGATCGAGGGAAGGGCAAAGAGCGCAGCGGCCACACCGAGCGCCGACGCGCAGGAACGGCTTCGCGCCCTGGGCTATGTCGCGGCCTCTCCCACCGTCACCGCCGATGCGTCCGCGCCGAATCCCGCCCGCGAGATTGCCGCGTGGGGCGAGTTCGAGGATGCGTTGACGCAAGTGGCGTCCGGCCGGGCTGCGGCGACACTCCCCCGCCTGCGCGCGTTGTCTGCGCGCTATCCGACTGCGCAGGTGTTTCAGAAGACGTACGCGCAGGCGCTGAACGACGCCGGGCGGACCCCTGATGCGCTCGTCGCCCGTCGAGCACTCGTCAAGCGCTGGCCCGGAGAGCCCGGCCTCCTGCACGACCTTGCCGTTGCCGCACGTGCGGCCGGTCAGCCCGACGAAGCGCTGCGCGCGGAGCAGGCGGCCCTCGTGATCGACGTCGCCTACCCCGCGGCGCACAATGGTCTTGGCCTGGTTCACGTGGACGGGGGACGATTCGCGGAAGCCGCGACCGCGTTCGAGCGAGCCACGTCCCTCGAGCCGAGCGACCCGTCGTTCTGGACAAACCTCGGCAACGCGCGACGCGAGCTTGGCGAGTCGTCACGCGCCGCGGACGCCTACCAGCGCGCGCTGGCGATCGACGGCTCCTGGCCCGACGCGGCCAACGGCCTCGGCGTCCTGCTCGTGCAGGGGAATCGTCCGGCCGACGCGATCCCGTGGTTCGAAAAGGCACTGGGCCGATCGGCCGGCTTCGTTGAAGCTCGGTTGAACCTGGGAATCGCGTGCCAACAGGCCGGCCAGATCGAACGCGCGAAGACCACCTACAGGGAAGTGCTGGCAGCGCCGCAGAAATATCGTCAGCAGAAGGACGCCGCGGCGAAACTGCTTCGGGGATTGGGAAGGTGACGAGTTTGAAACTGAGTCTGGCTGGCGTGCTCGCCGCGACGATGGTCGCGGCCTGCGCTTCGCCCCCGGCTGCTCCTCCCGCTCGCCCCGGCTCCGCCCGCAATCTGCTGCTCGTCACCATCGACACGATGCGCGCCGACCACGTGGGCGCGTACGGCTACGCGGCGGCGCGCACGCCGACGCTCGATCGGATCGCCCGCGAGGGTGCACGATTCGATCGCGCGTTCGCGCCCTCGCCCATCACCCTCACGTCGCACGCCAGCCTGCTCACCGGTCTGTATCCTCCCGGCCACGGGGCGCGTGACAACGGCATGGCGATGGCCCCGACCGTGGCCACGCTGGCCACTGCTCTGCGCGACCGCGGCTTTGCCACGGCCGCGTTCATCGCGGCGTTTCCGCTCGATCGGCGCTTTGGCCTCGCTCGCGGTTTCGACGTCTACTCGGACCGGATGCCGCGCGGCAGCGACGGGCGACTGGCGAACGAGCGGCCCGGCCGGGCGGTTGTGGACGAAGCGGTCGCGTGGCTGACGAGCGTGCGCAACACCTCCGGCGCCGCGAAGCCGTTCTTCCTGTGGGTGCACCTGTTCGAGCCGCACGCCCCGTACGGGGATCCCGCGCGCGATGGCGGGCGCTCCGTCATCGAGCGGTACGACGGGGAGATTGCGACTGCCGATCGAGAAGTTGGACGGTTGCTCGCTTCGCTCGGCGGGGATCTCGAGCACACGCTCGTGGTGGCGGCCAGCGATCACGGCGAGGCCTTTGGTGAGCACGGCGAGATCGGCCACAGCCTGTTTGTCTACGACACCACGCTGCGCGTGGCGTTGCTCATGCGCGGTCCCAGCGTGGCGGCCGGACGGGCGGTGCCGGATCCTGTATGCCTCATCGACGTCGCGCCCACGGTGCTCCCGCTGCTCGGCCTGTCATGTGGCGCACGCCTCCAGGCTTGCGGGTCGTTCGACCCCGACGGCATCGACCTCCGCCCGGCGCTCGACGGGAAGGCGCTACCCACACGCCCGCTCTACGCGGAGTCGTTCGCGCCGCTGCTCGATTTCGGGTGGAGCGCGCTGCGCGCCGTGCGTGATGGTCGATGGAAGGCGATCGCAGCGCCGCGGCCCGAGATGTACGACATCGAGGCGGACAGGAGCGAGCTGAACGACCTGTCGAAAACGGGCGGCGCGGCGGGCCGCCAGAACGCAGGTTCTGCCAGCGACCTTCCGCTCCGCGACCTGCTCGCACGGATTGATCGGATTTCGGGTCCCGACTTGCCTCCGACTCCGCCCCCCTCGCCGTCCAGGATCGGCGAGACACCGGCCGCGATGGCTGGCGCGCGCGCGCGCCTCGGCGCTCTCGGCTACGTCCAGGGCGGCGGCGGCCCATCGTCCGGACGTCGCCCCGATCCCAAGGACCGCCGGGAACTGGCCGCGCGCATCGCCGCCGTCACTTCGGGTGAGGTGAAGGGAGACGCGCTGCTTCCTGCGCTGCAGTCGATCGTCAAGGAGGACCCGCGTAACGGGCAGATGCAGATCCGGCTGGGCTACGCGCTTGCCGAACTCGCACGGTGCGCCGAGGCGCAGCGCCACTTTGGCGCTGCAATCACGGCCCGCGTGCCCACGGCCGACGCGCATCTGGGCCTGGCGCTCTGCCAGGCGCAGGCCGGCCACACCGGGCCGGCGATTTCAACGCTACTGGAGAGCCTGTCGGTGGAACCGGGCAATCCCGTGGTGCTCGCCAATCTCGGGCTGCTCCAGGGGCGCCAGGGACAAACGGAGAGCGCTGTCGCCGCACTCCGTCAGGCGCTGACGATCGATCCCGATTTCCACGAGGCGCGGTTCAACCTCGCGCTCGTCTTCGCCCGGGCCGGCCGGCGCGCCGAGGCCCGAACGGAGGCCGAAGATCTGCTGCGGCGCCTCCCGCCGACCGCCCCCCAGCGCCCCGAGGTCGAACGCCTCCTGTCATCCATCACCCGGTCGAGCCGGACCCGCCAGCGGTGATCCGCGACCGCTTGTGCGCGTTGCTCAAGGGTCGGGGGCTTGCGGTAGCACCGAGCCAGTTGCTCGTGTCGGTCAGGCAGGGGGTTGGGCGGCTAGGGTCTGCAGCCCGAAGCCGCGCGCCTGGCGCGTCGCCGCCCCGCCACCTCCAGGCGCAGCCTTCAGGGGGTTGCTTCATGAACGGCTCTGACACGCCCGATCCGACCGCATGCCGCGCCCGAGATGGACGGCCGAGAGGTTCGAAGGGACATCACAACGACGGCCTGCAGAAGCGCTGCGGGTGCCCGCGGCGGGCGTGGGCGAAGTGCCGCCACCCGTGGTACCTCACCTTCGGCTATCGCGGGAGGGGCGTAAGGCTGGCGCTGAACAAGTACGCCAACAAGCCGCCCGGCTACTGGATGCCGAAGTCGGAAGCCGAGACCTTGCGGGACACGATCCGCGCCGCGGTCCGGGCCGGCACCTTCTGGGAGACGCCACCCGAACCCGCCGCCCCAACGGACGGCCTCACCTTCGAAGATGTGACACACCGGTACCTGGACGCCGTCCGTGCGGACCCCGGTCGCCGTCCCCATCGCATCCCATCGTTGCAGGCGCAGCTGGCGTTGATCTGTCGGACCGCGATTCCGGGCGCGCGCGGGTCATTGGTGCGCTTTGGCGATCTGCCCGTCGCGGATGTCGTGGTCGGGCACCTCGACGCCTTCCGAGACGCGCGCCGTGTCTTGCTGAAGCAGAAGGAAGCCGAGCGGCAGGAGCGTGTGCGGCGATTGGCGGACGCCCGCGAAGAGGCGAAGGCGCTTCCCCGTGGGCAGCGGGGGAAGCGTTGGGCAGAAGCGGTCCGTTCGGCTCCGCGCGTCAGCTCGGAGGTGCCCCACCGACGCGGCGGGGAGACGGGCTGTAATCGGCACCTGGAGGTCATCCGGCTCGTCTTCAACTTCGCGATTCGGAAGGGCTACCGCGAGAAGGAGAATCCGTTTCTCCGGCATGGCCAGCGCGTCGTGCAGATGGCTCGCGAGCACGGGCGGAACCGTCGTCTGCTCCCAGAGGAGGAATCGCGGTTGCTGGCCCACGCCGGTCCCCATCTTCAGTCGCTCATCATCGCCGCGCTGGAGGCCGGGTGCCGTCGGGGCGAGCTCCTCTCACTCCGTTGGCGCGACATCGTCGTTGACGCTCACGGCAACTTCCAGACGATCTCGCTGCGCGCCGAGAACACGAAGACGGACACGGCGCGGCGCGTGCCCATCTCACCGCGCCTCCGGGCGGTGCTGGAGATGCGCCGGACCGGCCCGGACGGCGAGTCGCTTGGCCCGGACACCTTCGTGTTCGGCGACGAGTGCGGCGGGCGCGTCGGGGAGTTCAAGGTGGCCTGGTACGGCACGCTGCGGCGTGCGGGGACGCGCGACCTCACCTTCCATGACCTGCGCCATGAGTTCGGGTCGCGGTTGATCGAGGCGGGCGTCAGCCTGCTCACGGTCTCGCACCTCTACGGCCACAAGAGCATCGCGACCACGGCGCGCTACCTCAATGCCTCTGAGACGGTCGTGGAGCGCGAGATGGCGTCGTTCCACCGAATCCAAGAACGGCAGAACCCAGGCGTTCAACCAGACGAGCACGCCGACGGCGCGGTGATGCAGGAGCCGAGGGGAGCGCTGGTGACGATGTGAGTGTTCGTGGTACACCACCACCGGATCGTCTCAGGATTCCCCGATTCCTTGAACGGGGGTAGCGGCTTCCTCCTGGAGGAGCAACAGGCTCCTCCAGCCCCGAAGGCCGACGCTTCACTCTCTGTTCGAGTGCTCCCCGCCTATAGGACCGGTCGCGCGGGTTCCGTGCCTGCCTTGGGCGCAGGAGGGCCCGGGTCCGAATCCAGGCGCCCCGACCAAACTAAAGCGAACATCCTCAGGTAGATACGAGACCGGCCCGGCAAATCACCGCCGGGCCGTTCTTCTGTTTTGTGCAACGGATGTGCAACGGATTCCGAAAAACCCCACCCGCAGGCCGGCCCCGGTTGACTGGTACCTCAGCACCCAACTCCGGAGCGGTTAGCCAACACGACCTCGCGGCGCACAGTCCGCACACCGGCACCGCCCGGGCCAGTGGAACAGAACGAACACGACGAACCGGTCCCACAGCAACAGGTCCCACGCCTGCGTGGGCGGTTCGTCCATCGTGAAGACCTTGTAGTCGAGCACTTGGGGAAACCGGCCGCGCGACGGTTCTCCCATGACAGCGAGAACCGGGGCGGGCGCTGTTTGGTCGTGCGGGCCGTAGAATTCGACGAGTCGTGGCGTCGCGTCTGGCAGGATCCCTGCACGTCCGTTGTCTTCGAAGAACAGCCCGCGCACGATCTTCCACGCCACGGCGGTGAGCCGCGCGCCGTCGAACCGCTGCACCAATAGTCCCGGTGGGAGGTGGAGTCCCCCGGGGTTCCGTTCGAACTGGCGGCGCACGGTTTCCGCGAGTCGGCGGTTCTCAGGGTGCCTCTGCGATGCCCTGAAGTCGGCCGCAAGGCTCGGGCCGAGTGGCGCGTCCAGGACACTCGGGAGCAGGCTGTTGTAGAAGTACTCCTCCTCGCGGTCCCATCCACTGTGACAGGCCGGATGCGTTCTCAGCGTTAGCAGTGGCCGTCGAAGCGTAGGGCGGAGCGCGGTCGGGAAGAAACGCGCAGGCGGAACGTGGTCCATCGACGCGGTGACCCTGCCGATCGGCTCTCCGCACAGATAGCACAGCGTCGGATCTGGTCGCGTGCGAGGACTCATCTCGTCACCGTCGACCATCGCGAAGCCGGCTCGCGAACTCACCCTCGATGCTGTAGAGCCTCGTGGCGATGCGGACCGCTGTGGATTCGTGCATCCGGTAGAGCGTGGCGGAGAGGGCACCCAGTTCCTTGGCTCTCAGGGTCTTGCTCTTGCTCGTCATCTCACGAACCAGTTGCTTGAACTGGCGACGAATGCCCATTGGCAGGACCATCGGATTGACAGCGGCCAGCGGCAGAGCGGCGGCTCTCAAACGGCCCTTGATGCCGGCCGGGTGGAGCGCCAAGGTCTGGATAGCTTCTCCAAGTTTCTCTGCGGCGTAGAGGCGCGCCGCCATTAGCTCCGGGTCGGGCCTCGTCGCCATCTTGCCCCCGTGTCTTACTGTTTGCACGCGCCGGCGTGGAGTTGTTCGCCGACCGATTCAGGACCAATCGGCTGCCACTCTCCCTCGGGATGCGACTGAAGCATGTTCCCTTGTCGGTCGTACACAATCGACGTTAGCGCCTTCAACCTACGTCCTTGGCAGTCGAACTGGTAGTTCGTCTGGGTATAGTGACCGGACTTGGTAGTCGTCTTGATCCACAGCTTGGTGGTGCTCGCTGCCGGAAACTCCGGAAACTCCAGCGTCACGCAACCGATGGCCTCCACGGCTGAGCCATCCCCTCATTCCAGACTGAATGCATGGACATAGACCGGCTTCCGGAG
>DAIUEK010000077.1:0-7554 GCA_036845165.1 Vicinamibacterales bacterium
ACCAAGTCTTGCGACAGCACAAGCAGTATCTCCTGACGGGCGTGTCGTACGTCATCCCGATGATCGCGTGCGGCGGCATCCTCATCGCGACGGCCATCGCGCTGCTGACGATGCTCTACCCCGGGTCGATGACGAGTACAGGCGGACCCGATTTCTCAGGGGCGCCGACGCTCAAGATGGTGCTCGACATCGGCGATGCCGCGTTCAAGATGGCACTGCCCGTGCTGGCCGGCTTCATCGCGTACGGCATGGCGGGAAAACCGGGCCTCGTGCCGGGGCTGGTTGGCGGCTACCTCGCGGGCACGACCAACGCCGGGTTCCTGGGCGCGCTGCTCGTCGGCCTTCTCGCGGGCCACGTGGTCAACCTGTTGAAGAAGATGCCGGTGAACAGGTACGTCCGGCCGATCATGCCCATCCTCATCATCCCGATCGTCTCCGGCCTCGTCGTCGGGACGGTGATGCTGAAGGTGGTGGGCGTGCCAATCGCCAACGTCATGACGTTCCTCGGCAGCTGGCTGCAGTCGATGAGCGGCGGCAACGCCGTGGTGCTCGCGATGATCCTGGGCGCGATGATCGCGTTCGACATGGGCGGCCCGGTGAACAAGGCGGCGTTCTTCTTTGGCGCCGCCATGATCAAGGAAGGGAACTACGCGGTGATGGGCGCGTGCGCCGCGGCCATCTGCACGCCGCCGCTGGGCCTGGCGCTGGCGACATTCGTCGGGCGCAGGTTGTGGACCGACGAGCAGAAGGAGTCGGGAATCGCGGCGCTCGGTATGGGGATGGTGGGGATTACCGAGGGCGCCATCCCGTTTGCGGCCGGCGACCCGGTGCGGGTCATCCCGTCAATCATGCTAGGCTCCATGGTGGCGGCGACCGTGGCCATGCTCGGTGGGGTGGGGGATCATGCCCCGCACGGCGGCCCGATCGTGCTGCCGGTGGTGGACAACCGGCTCGTGTACGTGATCGCCATCGTCGCCGGCAGCATCGTGACGGCGCTGGCGATCAACACGATCAAGCGCCTGACGGACAAACCGCCGGCGGCGAGTCAGCCGTAGAGCGCCGTCTGTAGGGGCGACCGGCCGGTCGCCCGGTCAGCGTCATGTCTGCCCCGGCGCGCGCCCGTTGGAGTACCTCATGAAGATCGTCGCTGTCACTGCCTGCCCGACCGGGATCGCGCACACCTACATGGCTGCCGAGCAACTCGAGAAGACGGCGAAGAAGCTGGGGCACGCCATCAAGGTCGAAACGCAGGGCGCGATGGGGATCGAGAACGAGTTGACGCAGGCCGACGTGGACGCGGCCGACGTCGCCGTCATCGCGGCCGACATCGCGCTGGAGCGCCCGGAGCGCTTCGACCGCATCCGCAAGGTCGAGGTCGCGGTGCAACTCGCCATCAGAAGTCCCGAGGCGGTATTCGGCAAGCTGTAGATGAGGGACCTCGGTTCGGGATCGTGAGGACGGGCCGGTCTCTGTTGTGATTTGAACGGACGCGACATCATGGCTTTCGCCTACCGGTTCACCTGCCCGCTGGCGAGCGGCGTTCACGCGCGCCCGGCCAGCGCGCTCGAGCACGTCGCGCGCCGCTTCACCGCGGACGTCTCGCTCACCAACGACCGGACCGGCCAGATCGCCAACGCCAAGAGCGTCCTCGGCATCGTCGGCCTCGACATCCGTTACGGCGACCAGTGCCGCATCGTCACCGTCGGCCGCGACGCGGCATGGGCGGTCGAATCGTTGCGCGTCTTTCTCGAGCAGTCGTTCCCCCGTGCCGATGACGCGCCGCCGCCTTCCGCGCGGCGGCCGGGAGACGTGCGACTGCCACCGGTGCTGAAGCAGGCGAACGCGGTGGTGACGCCGGGCACTCCCGTCGTGCACGGCATCGGCATCGGCCGCGCGTTCTCGATGGGGGGGTTCGCGGTGCCCGACACGATTCCGCTCACCGGTGTCAGCGACCTGGAGGCGGAGGTGCACCGCGTCGAGGAAGCGTTTGGCCGCCTGCTCAGCCGCTACGACGCGAGGCTCGACGCGTGGGATGACGGCGTGGAGTCGGACGTGTTGCGCGCGCACCGGTCGGTCGCGCGCGATCCGGAGTTCGGCCAGGCGATCGTCCACGCGTTGCGCACCCATGGGTGCACCGCGGCGGGAGCTATTGCCGAGGCCGAAGCGCAGTTCAGCGGGATGCTGGCCGCGACGGGAAGCGCGCTGCTTCGCGAGCGAGCGCTCGATATCCGCGACGTCTGCCGCGCGTTGCTGCGGGAGGTGTACGGGACGGCGCTGCCCGAGGACGACATCCGGCTCAGTGCCGACGCTGTCTGCCTGGCGGAGACGCTGACGCCGGGGCAGTTCCTCGCGCTCGATCGCCAGTGGCTGAAAGGTCTCGCGCTGGCGCACGCGGGCACGACGTCGCACACGGTGATCCTCGCGCGGTCGGCGGGCATTCCGACGGTTGTTGGCGTGGACGGTCTCGACGCCGCCGCGCTGGATGGGCAGGACGTGGTGGTGGATGCCGACCTCGGCGTGGTGGTCACCGGGCTGACCGCCGAAGCCCGCCGCTACTACGACATGGAGCGGCACCGGCTCGAGGGCCGCCGCGTGCGCGTGCACCGGTTCGTTGAGCGGCCCGCCGCCACCGAGGATGGGCGGCGGATCGAGGTGGCGGCGAATGTCGGATCCGCCGTGGAGGTGGCGCAGGCCGTCGCGGGCGGCGCGGAAGGGATCGGCCTCTTCCGGACCGAGATGCTGTTCCTCGCCCGCAAGGACCCGCCCGGCGAGGACGAGCAGTTCGAGCAATATCGCCGCGCAGTGGTGGACGCGGGCGGCCGGCCGGTGATCGTGCGGACGCTGGACATCGGCGGCGACAAGCCGCTGCCCTACCTCGACCTGCCGAAGGAAGACAATCCGTTCCTCGGCTTCCGCGCGGTGCGCATCTACCCTGAGTTCGAGGCGCTGTTCCGCGTGCAGATCCGCGCGCTGCTTCGCGCCTCGGCATTCGGGCGGCTGCAGGTGATGATCCCGATGATCTCGCGCCTCGACGAGGTGACATGGGTGAAAGGAGTCATCGCGGACGAGCGGGCGCGGCTGGCGGAGGCGGGCGTCGCGTTCAACGCCGAGATGCCGCTCGGCGCGATGGTGGAAGTGCCGTCGGCGGCGTTCCTCATCAGGCCGCTCAGTGACGCACTCGACTTCTTCAGCATCGGGACGAACGATCTTCTCCAGTATTTCCTGGCGGCCGATCGCGCCAACCCGAGGCTGGCCGCGCTCGCCAACCCGCTCGAACCATCCTTCCTCCGCCTGCTCGATCGCATCGTCTCCGAGATCCACGCGCACGGGAAGTGGGTGGGGCTCTGCGGCGAGATGGGCGGCCAGGTACGGCACCTTCCAGTGCTCGTGGGGCTGGGCCTCGACGAAATCAGCCTGGCGTCTCCGGAGATTGCCGCGACCAAGGCGCGGCTGGCCGGCTTGTCGGCCACCGGCTGCCGCGCCCTGGTCGAACGCGCGCTCCAGATGTCCACGGCGACCGATGTCGCGCGGCTGCTCGAGGAGCGCGACCACTGGCGGCCGCTGCCGCTCATCGACCCGCACCTGGTGTCGGTCGATGCCGACTGCCGCACGAAGGAAGAGGCCATCAAGACGGCCGCGGACCTGCTGTACGCGGCTGGGCGCACGGAACGCCCGCGCGATGTCGAAGAGGCGGTCTCCGAGCGCGAGGCGACCTACTCGACGGGATTCGGACACGGCTTTGCGATCCCGCACTGCAAGACGGACGCGGTGAGCGCCAACTCGATGGCGGTCGTCAAGCTGCGTGCGGGCGTGAACTGGGGCTCGCTCGACGACGAGCCGGTGCGCGTCGTCATCCTCCTCGCCATCAGGCAGGCGGACCAGGCGACCACGCACATGCGGCTGCTCGCGTCGCTCGCGCGCCGGGTGATGCACGGGGAGTTCAGGCGCCAGATCGAACAGGAACAGGATCCGGCTGCGCTCTGCCGGCTCCTGGATGAGCCATCGGAGTCCTCAACCCCTTTTCTCGAGGAGACGTCATGAATCGTCGTGGACGACATCTGTTGGTGATGGCCGCCGTGTGGCTGGTCGTCATGCTGGCCGGCGTCCAGGGGCAGCAGGCGCAGCATCCGCCCCCGCCGCCGCCAGACCTGACCAAGGGGTTGACCCTCTACGTCGTGCCGTACGCGCACCTCGACACCGAGTGGCGGTGGGACTACCCGACGACGATCCGCGAGTACCTGCCGAAGACCATCCGCGACAACTTCGCGCTGTTCGAGAAATACCCCCACTACATCTTCAACTTCAGCGGCGCGAACCGGTACCGGATGATCAAGGAGTACTATCCGGCCGACTACGAGAAGGTGAAGAAGTACATCGCCGCCGGCCGCTGGTTCCCGTCGGGTTCGTCGATGGAAGAGAACGACGTCAACTCGCCGTCGGCCGAGTCGATCATCCGGCAGGTGCTCTACGGCACGCAGTACTTCACGCGCGAGTTCGGCAAGACGAGCGCGGAGTACATGCTGCCCGATTGCTTCGGCTTCCCCGCCTCGCTGCCCAGCATCCTGAATCACGCCGGCATCAAGTACTTCTCGACGCAGAAGCTCTCCGCGAGCTGGCAGCCCGCGGCCAGGGTGGGCGGGCCCGATTCGCCCGAGAAGACGCCGGACGGCATCCCGTTCAACGTCGGCGTGTGGGAAGGCCCGGATGGCAGTCGCATCATCGCCGCGCTGAATCCCGGCAGCTACAGCCAGTCGGTGACCTACGACATCACGAAGACGCCGCCGCCCCCGCCGGCCCCGGCCGCGGGGCAGCAGCCGGCGCGGCCGCTGGTGGACTGGCCGTCGCGTATTGCCCTGAACGGCCAGGTGACGGGCGTCTTCACCGACTACATGTACTACGGCACCGGCGACACGGGCGGCACGCCGACCGAGGCGTCGGTGCGGTTGATGGAAGCCATCCTCACCAAGGGCCGCATGGTCCTGCCGAACCCGTTTGCGCCGCGCGGCGGCCCTCAGGCGCAGCAGGGGCCCGCGCAACCCGCCGCGGACACGCAGGTCGGCGACGGCCCCGTCCGCGTCATCCAGGGCACCGCGGAGGCGATGTTCCTCAACATCAGGCCCGACCAGTGGGCGCGGCTGCCGACATACAAGGGCGACCTCGAGTTGATCAACCACTCGGCCGGTTCGATCACGTCGCAGGCGTATGTGAAGAGGTGGAACCGGCAGAGCGAACTGCTGGCGGACGCCGCGGAGAAAGCGTCGGTCGCGGCCGCGTGGCTGGGCGGCCGGCCGTATCCGATCGCGCGGCTCAACGACGCCTGGACGCTCGTGGCGGGCGCGCAGTTCCACGACATCATCCCGGGCACCAGCATCCCCAAGGCCTACGAGTACGCGTGGAACGATCAGATCCTCGCGATGAACCAGTTCGCCGGCGTCCTGTCGAGCGCCACCGAGGCGGTGGCCTCGAGCCTCAACACACAATCGGCCGGCACGCCCATCGTCGTCTTCAACCCGCTGAACATCGCGCGCGAGGACGTGGTGGAAGCATCCGTGGCATTCGCGGGCGGCGCGCCGAAAGGCGTTCGCGTCACCGCTCCAGACGGCAAGGACGTGCCGGCGCAACTCACCGCGTCGGGCAAGGTCCTGTTCCTCGCAAAGGTGCCATCGGTGGGCTACGCGGTGTTCGACGTGCAGCCGTTCGAGACGGTCGCGGCGGCACCGGCGAAGGCCACAGTCCCAACCAGGGCGACGACGACGAAGAAGGGCGTCTCACCCTCGCTCAGCGTCAGCGAGACCGCCCTGGAAAACGGGCGCTACCGCGTGACGGTCGATCAGAACGGCGACATCGCGAGCCTGTTCGATAAGACCCTGAACAAGGAACTGCTCTCCGCGCCGGCACGCCTCGAGATCAAGACCGACAACCCGCGCAACTGGCCGGCCTGGAACATGGATTGGGAGGACCAGATGCGGGCGCCGCGCGCCTACGTGCACGGCCCGGCCAGAATCCGCATTGTCGAGAACGGCCCGGTGCGCGTGGCGCTCGAGATCGCGCGCGACACGGAGGGCTCGACGTTCGTGCAGACGATCCGGCTTTCGGCCGGTGATGCCGGCAACCGGGTGGAGATCGCCAACGCCATCGACTGGATGACGAAGGAAGCGCACGTCAAGGCGGTGTTCCCGCTGACGGCCTCCAATCCGAACGCCACCTACAACTGGGACATCGGCACGATCGAGCGACCCACGAACAACGAGCGGCAGTTCGAGGTGGCCTCGCACCAGTGGTTCGACCTCACCGACAAGACAGGCGCGTTCGGCATCACGGTGCTCTCCGACTCCAAGATCGCCTCAGACAAGCCGGCCGACAACACGCTGCGCCTCACGCTCGTGCGTACGCCCGGCATCCGCGGTGGCTACGACGACCAGGCGTCGCAGGATCTTGGCCACCACGAGTTCGTCTACGGCATCGCGAGCCATGCTGGAGACTGGCGACAGGGCCAGACCGACTGGCAGGGACAGCGCCTGAACGCGCCGCTCCTCCCGTTCGAGACCGCGAAGCACGCGGGCACGCTCGGCAAGACGTTCGGGCTGCTCGGTGTCAGCAACAGCCGCGTCCGCGTCCTCGCGGTGAAGAAGGCCGAGCAGTCCGACGAGGTCATCGTCCGCGTCGTCGAACTCGACGGCAAGCCGGCAAAGGGCGTCCGCTTCACCTTCGCGTCGCCGCTGGCCGCGGCCCGCGAGGTGAACGGCGTGGAGAGCGCGACAGGCGAAGCATCGGTGGTGAAGGGCGAACTGGTGACCGACTTCACGCCTTACCAGGTGCGAAGCTTCGCGGTGAAGCTGGGCGCGGCGCCGGCGAAGATGATGGCGCCAGCCTCGCAGGCGGTGAAGCTGCTCTTCGACCAGGCGGTGTCCAGCCCCGATCACTCGGTGTCGGCCGGGCGTTTCGACTCGGGTGGCCGTAGTCTCCCGGCGGAGATGTTGCCGGCCACGCTGCCCTACGCCGGCGTCTCGTTCACGCTCGGCCCGGCCAACGGCTTCAACGCGATGATCGCACGCGGCCAGACCATCCAGCTTCCGGCCGGATCATTCACGCGCGTCTATCTCCTCGCCGCCGCATCCGAGGGCGATCAGAGGGCGACCTTCCGCGTGGGCACGACGCCGGTCGACTTGACGGTCCAGGATTGGGGCGGCTACATCGGGCAGTGGGACAATCGGATCTGGAAGTCGCGCGAGGAGCCGGTGCCGCCCCGCCAGGGGATGCCGGCGCCCGCGCCGGGCACGCCGCCGCGGATGCGCACGGTCACGGAGTACGCCGGGCTGACGCCAGGGTTCGTCAAGCGTACGCCAGTGGCGTGGTTCTCCTCGCATCGGCACGCCAGCGACGGATCGAACGACCCGTATGCGTTCGCGTACCTGTATGCCTACGCGATCGACGTACCGGCGGGGGCGACGACGCTGACGCTGCCGATCAACGAGCGGATCAAGATCCTCGCGGTCACCGTGTCGGACGAGACGACGTTCGCCCGTCCCGCGCAGCCGCTGTACGACAAGTAGG
>DAIUEK010000078.1:0-7549 GCA_036845165.1 Vicinamibacterales bacterium
CGTAATTGGCCATGGAATCAGCCGACTATAACCCATCCCGTACGCCGCGAAAGGCACGGAGTGCCGCGGTGCGCTCGTCGGCGGGCACGAGCGGGAAGGTGCCGAGCACGTGGACGAGATCGATCTCGTCCAGTCCGTAGGTCCTGGCGACGTGCGCGTGGAGATCGGATCGTGCCGCTTTGTCCGACGGATGCGCCGTCGCCAGGTGCGCGAGGCGTGCGATGGCAACAAACGGGTCCGAGTCTCTCGCGACTCTCGGCACCGGGAGCTGATGGATGACGGACGCCGGCACGTGCGTCCCGCCTCGCAGCCTGATCAGGTAGTTCGCGACAAAGCTGTTGAAGATCCCGCACAGGAACCACTGCAGCGCGTCGTCAGGCGGCTCCCGCATGCAGAAGATCGTGTGCGTCGTCACGACGTGCGCGGGAATGATCGCCGCGATCAGCGTCAGGCGATTGGTCGACGCCGCCACTTCGCGATATCCGAGACGGGGACGGTCGACGCGCGCGCGACGGCCGAGCAGCCGCCGGGCGACTATCGGGTCGATGAACTGCGTCGCCTGGTCCACGTGCACGACGAAGGGCTCGATCAGCTTTCCTTCCAGCACGGGGAGGCCGCTCGAGCTGAAATGAGGCCGATCGTCGGTCGCGTTCAACTCGCGGCCGAACCGGGCCTGCCATCCTTCGTCGCCGCCGAGAGGGGGCGCGACTGCGAGGACACGCGCGAGGATCGACCGGTCGCGTTCGTGCTGGAGCTCGGGCATGGCGAGGCTGTCTCCGCTGAACCGCCGGATGAGCGCCACGGGCACGCGCACGCTGCCTGGCACCGCGCCTTCATCCGGCACATCGTCCAGGACCGCCGCCGAGCGCACGGCGGACCGCGACTGCACCTCGTGGGTCGAGCCGCCGGTGGTGGCCGTCACGAGCGAGAAGCGCATGCCGCGGTGAATCGGGAACAGCGCATCACGGTTGTCGAAGCCGATCACCGCATCAACCGTGCACCGCTCGAACAACCGGCGGCGGAGCAGCGCGCAGCCGTGATCGTTCAAGAGCCCCGACGGCATGAGCATCCCGATGCGGCCGGCCGGTGCGGTCAGTTGGAGCATGCGCTCGGCAAACAACTGGTACAGATTCGCGTGGCCGTCCCCCTGCAGCCCATAGCAGCCGGACTGGCGGCTGAACGCCGTCAGCGCGCGCGCCGCCGCCCACGGGGGATTGCCGATGACGGCGTCGAAGCCGGCGTCGTGGCGCGGCGCGCCGTGTTCATCGAAGAAGACTTCGGGGAACTCGAGCTCCCAGTGAAAGAACCGCTCGCGCAGGGCCACCGCCGACGAGGTCGCCCGCCATCGCTGCTCGATCCGCTCCGGAAGTCCTGATGCCGCGCCGCGGAGTGAGGCGCCGAGCGCCGGCCACGCGCGGGCGGACATGCGGTCGGCCTCGGCCGGCCAGAACCAGGCCGCGCACCAGGCGTCCGCGGTGGCGCGCCATGCCGCGAGCGGCGCGGAGGCTCCGCTGAGCCCCTCGATCACGCGCTCCTTCCGGCGGACAATCGCGGCGGAGTCGTCCGGCTCGCGCGCAAGGCCCAGCCGGGGCGCGACCGTTGACGCGATCCGTCCAGCCAGGTCGTCGGCATCGAACAGCGGGAGTGCGCTCGCGGGACGGCGTCGGCCGGGCCCCGGCGGCTGGCGGGCGATGTCGGGCGCGCGCGCGCCCGCGAGGCTGTTCCCGGCGCGCAGGTGGTGGTCGAGAAAGGTCAGAGGCCGGTCGGCGGCGAGCGTGCAGAGCCAGAGAGACAGGCGCGAGAGTTGAACGGCGGTCGGATTCAGGTCCACCCCGTAAAGGCACCGTTGTGCCACGGCCCTGCGGAAGGCTGCCCGATCCGCGATCGAGATGTCCGCGCGCGTCACCGACCCTTCCGCGATGAGCGCCTCCTCATAGGCGTCCGCCAGGTAGCGGCACGCCGCGACGAGGAACGCGCCACTCCCCATCGCGGGATCGACGACGCGCAGGGACAGGACGCCTTCCGGGCTGCGGCCTCGCACCAGCGGCGCGAGCGTCCGCCGGACCAGGTACTCCGTCATCGACCGCGGTGTATAGAACGTCCCGGTGCTCTTACGCCTGCCGGACAGGGTCAGCGTCACGGCGCCGGCGGTCGACGCGGGGGCGTAGTCGAGTACACGTTCGTAGACGGCTCCCAGTTGCTCGACTCCGAGATCCGCGTACGAGATGCGCTCGCGACGATCCGCCGCCGGCCGCGTCGTGACGGCGAGCAGCACGTCGCGCGCGACCCCGTCGTCGATCGCCAACGTGTCGGCGAGCGGAGCCGACGAGGGCGCGAAGAGGCGTCCGTTGAACGGCACGACCCGGAGGGTGCCCGCGGTGCAGCCGCGGTGCGCGAGGCGGGAGATCGCCTGCAGCGACTGCCAGAGCCCGGCGGGCGAGCGGCGCCCCTCCGCGAGCGGTCGAAGCGATTCGATCGTGTAGCTGTCGCGATACACCGGGTGCCACTGCGGCACCAGTCCGCGCGCCTCAGCAAACAGGAGAAAGAGGATGCGATAGACGATCGTCAGCGCGTCGGCAAGCGCCACGTCGAGCACGATCGTGCGCCGCCGGGGCCCGCGCGCGAAGCCGCCGACCAGCCGGGTCAGTGCGTCCTCGACTCCCGTCTGCAGCGACTTGCCGACGGCCGCTCGATGTTGCTCCGTGTCCCTGAGCAGTAAGTCCAGGGTTGCGAACGACGAGCCGTCCCCGCGGTCGAAGAGCCGCCGCAACACGCGCAGCGCACGGTCGTCTTCCTCGACCCGTTCGAGATCGAGATCGATGGCGCGCTGCGAATACGCGCGCGCGACGTCCATGACGCGGAGCGTTGTGCCATTCGCCCCGATCCACCAGCGCGGCGCGGCGGCCGTCAGCCTGGCTGTGGCCTGTCGAAGGCGCCGGAGGTCCGCGTTCCATCCTCCCACCGCAACGGACGCGAGCCGATATCCGTTCGCGACGAGCGACAGCACGATCGATCCCGCCTCGTCCCGCATGACGATGGCGTCGATGCCGAGCTCGCGAATCAGGGGAAGGACGAGGAGGTCACACACCTGGCGCGCCGGGCTCGCCGGTCCGAGCGCGTGCCGCGCGTCGACGAGCACCGTCCGCAGCCTTCCGACGTGCCCCGCCTCCTCCGCGGCCAGAGACTGGAGCAGATCGAGCGACGCGAGCGAGCCGGAGATGCCTTTCAGCGCCACACGATCAGCACGGCGACAGGAGTGCAGGACAGGTGGAGCGGCCGCATGTGTTCGAGCGCCTCGAGCCGCCGGTGATGCGCCGACTGGATGTCGCGTTCGGCTCCGGAGACCTCCTCGGCCGCGCGCAGTGCGCGCCTCTCGAAAAGGCCGGGCTGCACCGAAAGACGCGCAGCCGGTCGATGGAGGAGAGCACGCTCGCGCGCGACTCGTGCATCGATCGACGCGTGGTGAATCCGCTGCACGCCCTCGAACCAGGACGGCAGATCTCTGACGACTTGGCGAGTATCAGGAAAAGAAGCGATCGCCGTCGCGGCCATCGCGCGCGCCGCGGCCGGCGTCGGCGGTTTTGGCGGGTTCCCGGACGCGTGGAGCGCGACCACGCGGTGCGCGGCGACGTCTCCCTCCTCGGATCGCGCCGTGCATCGCATCACCAGCACGACGCCGGCCGGCAGGAGACTCGAGGCCCGCAGGCCGCTGACGAGGAGGTCGGATGACGCGGACGGAGCGTGTCCGGATCCAGGTTGCACGGTGCGCACGAGCCGCAGACGGTCGGCAGCCCTGTGCGCCGCGCCGGAGACAGCGGGCTGCCGGCTAACGGGCGCCGCCGCCACCTCGGCGGCGGCACTTGGCAGATCGGCCGAGGTGCCGCCGATCACGAGCCCCGCGGTTCGCGCGTCGGTCAGAAATGCGCCCAGTCGATCGCGCTCGCCCAGCGTGGCCACGACGCGGGCCAGCCGCCGTGAGAGATTGGCGATCACGAGGTCCTCCGCCGTGTCGCGCGCGACGAGCGTGATGGCGTGCACCGCACGCTGCTGGCCGATGCGATCCACACGGCCGATGCGCTGTTCCAGCCGCGCGGGGTTCCACGGCAGCTCGTAGTTCACGACGAGCCGGCATCGGCGCTGGAGATTCAACCCCTCGGCCGCCGCATCCGTGGCCAGCAGGAGCCCGCCGGTCTCGTTGAACCGCGCCTGCACCTCGGCCCTCTCCGTCGTCGTCAGCCCGCCGTGGAGCTGCATGGAGGGCGGGAGACCCGCGGCGAGCTGCAGCAGCGTGTCGCGATACTCGGTAAAGACAATGACGGACTCCGCGCGGACGCGCGTCAGAAGCCGCTGAAGGCACCGCTCTTTCGAGTCGATCGTCGCGGCGCTGTGCGCCGCTTCGACCAGCGCGGTCAGCCACCGCTGCTCCAGGGCGGCGTCGGCAAGGCCGGGGGCCGCCAGTGCCGCCTGCGGCAGGTCGTCGTCGAGAACGTCCTCGTCGTCGAACAAGGACAGCTGTCGAGGGACAACCGCCATCCCTCGAGAGAGCAGCAGGGCGAGACGGCGCTCGAGTGAACGCGCGGCCGCCGCCGGCGACGACAGCGCGCGCTTGCGAAGAATCGTGACGGCGAGCCGCGCCCCCTCGACGTCTCCTGGGGCTTCGCGCCAGACGTCACGGCTGTAGCGCTCCAGCAGCCGCTGCAGCCGCCACTCGGCTCTTGTGATTCGGACCGCGGCAAACCGGTGCCGCCGCCGGCGCGGATCGCCGACATCCTCGCGAGAGCGGCGAAACATGAGTGGATTCGGCTCGCCGGCCGACGCTCCAAGCGTGATGAGTGACGTGAAGCTCGCGGTGTCGCCGGAATACGGAGTTGCCGTGATCGTGACGATGCGCCGCGCGCGCGCGGCGACCTCTGCCAGCGCGGCGTGGCGCTCGGTCGGCGACGTGGCGGTGTGCGCCTCGTCCACGACCAGGAGATCCCAGATCTGCGCGTCGAGCGACGCCGCCACGTCGGGACGTTTCAGGAAGTCCATCGATCCCAGGTAGACGCCGGGCGGCGCCCACGGGCTCACGTCCGCGGGAATATCGGCCACCGTTCCGCGGAGCCACCTCGCGTCGACGCCGATCGTGTCGATGTCGAAAAACGTCGACAACTCTTGAGCCCACTGCCTGCGGAGTCCGGCAGGCACCGCGACGAGGACGCGCACCGCGCGCTCGCGCGCGAACAGGTCCGCGATGATCCACCCCGCCTGGATCGTTTTCCCGAGCCCGACCTCGTCGGCGAGCAGCACCCGCGAGGCGCCTTCCGCCACGGCGACCGCGGGCGAGAGCTGATACGCAAGGATGTCGGCGGCTGCGAAGCGCGCGCGCGGCGTCAGCGGGTCCACGGCGTCCGCGCGTGCCGCGGCGACGGCCGCCGCCCACGTCCGCAGGCGCACGCATCGCAGGCGCGGACGCTCGTCCGAGGCGACCGGACGATCGAACGGCCAGAGCAGGACGCGCCGGTCGGATGACGCGGCGCCGGCCAGATGGAGCTCGCGGCAGTCCGCGTGCGGGACGGTTGCCTCGACACGCCAGCGGCGGCCGCGCACGGTGACGCTCGCCCCTGGCGCCACGCCAGGTGGCAGCGGCTGCACCGCGGCCAGGGCGCCGTTGTCGCAGGTATCGCGATCGTCTATCGAGTTTGTTGGCATTCGAGCGCGCGCGCGGAGGCGCGGCCCGAGCTGGGGCAATGCACGTGCCGATCAGCGGCGGCCGGGCGGAGCGGCCATCACCGACCGTTCGCGCCGGCGTCGCAGCCACGCTTCGATCAGCCGGCGCGCGAAGCGATGGGTCAGAACCAGCATCGCCACGCCAATCGTGGCGGACACCACGATCACCCAGTAGCCGCCGACGAGGACGGCCCCTTCGGGGCGCGGAAACTGGGCGCCGAAATTCACCGGAAAGTTGTCGACGACGAACAGGCCGACATTGTCGGGAAAGATCGGCTTCATCGCCGCGATCACCAGGAACGCCAATCCGACCACGTAGCCGACGAAAATGACGATGGCCGCGGCGAAGCCGCCGATGCCCAGGGCGGCCATCTGCAGGAGCGACCGGGCGATCGCCACGATGCGTCCGGTGGTGATCGCTTCCTCCGCTGACATCTCGAGCGAATACGCCCGCGCAACCTTCAGCGGCGCCCCCAGCTCCCCCAGGACGCGCTCGAGCGCCGTGCGCTCGTCCGGCACGGCCTCGACTTCCGCGACCCGGTCCCGAATGTGCGATTCGACTTCGCGCGAGGCGTCCAGCGCCTCGGCAGCGGGGAGGAACGTCCGCAGCGTTCGTTCCAGGATGAAGAGGTAGCCCCTGACGCGTGATTCGCCGGTTTCGGTTAACACCATCGCTACTCTCCAGCCTCCGCAATCAGTCCGTTCATCTTCCCGGCGAACACGCGCCACTCGCCGCACATCTCCTTGAGCCGGCGCCGGCCGCGCGGGGTCAGTGTGTAGTACTTGCGCGGGTGCGGTTCTGTCGCGCGCCACTCTCCCTCGACGAGGCCGTCCCTCGTGAGCCTCGACAGCAAGGGATAGATGGTGCCTTCGGGCAAGGAGAGGTCGCGCTCGTCATCCAGGTGCCGGATGATCTCGAGGCCGTAGCGCGGGCCGGATGCCACCGCCAGCATGACGGCCATTTCCAGGCCGCCGCGCCGCAGCTGCTCCTGCCAGGCATCAATCGGGGGTGTGGCGGATATCTTGTGACGCAAGGTATAAGGTGAGACGAGGCCCTTCCGGATAAAGTTCCGGACACCGATCCGTGGTGTCGGCCCTAGGTACAGGCGGACTACGTTCGGGGCTGCTCGCGTCGATCCCGCAGCTCGGCCAGCAGGCGCCGGGAGAGGATGACCGCCCCGGCAGACGCTTCGACCTTGGGCTCGCGCACGGCGGGCACACGCACCCGCCGGATGCGGCAGCCTGTGCCGTAGCCGACGGCGACGACGGCGGTCGGCACCGCAAGCGCGCCCAGCAGCGCGCGCAGATCGTCCGGGCTGGCCGACGCGGACGCGGGGGCCCGCTCGGTGCGCATCCAGCTCGCCAAATGCCCTAATCGCTTATCGCTGATCCCGAATCCCGAATCCCGCATCCCGCATCCTGAATCCCGCATCGGTACTGCTTCGTGAACAGGCGCCGGCTCCTGAACCGGCACGGCATCCTCGACCGGCGGCGCGGCGTGTATCAGCTCCTCGATGTGAATCGGAGCGTCGGCGTAAACCGGTATCTCGACGTGAGCCGGCTCCTCCGCGACGTGAATCAGAGCGTCGACGTAAACCGGTGTCTCGACGTGGATCGGCTCCTCGACGTGAATCGGCGCCTCGACGGCCGCGGGCTCCGCGGTCATTAATACGGGCTCCGCGACGACCGGCTCGGACTGCGGCGTCTCGCCGACCGCCTCTGCGATCGCTGCCTCGGCCGCCTCGATTACAGGTTCCTGGTTGACGACCCGCGAATAAGGATTGGAGATCAGGGCCGAGTGGTTCGACGGTTTCCACTCGAACGGCGACGCCCAGGACGA
>DAIUEK010000079.1:0-7478 GCA_036845165.1 Vicinamibacterales bacterium
CGTTCTCGGCGGCGACGCGGACCGTCGGAGAGATCGAGCCCACCGTGATGCTGCCGCCACTGCCGGGCGCGAAGGGGTAGTTCGTGTCGCCAATCGCCGCCGTCACCGCCGTCAGCGGCAGCCCCATCGTTTCCGCCGTGATCATCGCGACGAGCGTGCGCGTGCCGGTCCCGATGTCCTGTGTGGCGATCTTGGTGGTCACGCCGCCGTCCGGCATGATCTCGCACATCGCGCGGGTCGCGCGGTTGCCGCCTCCCGCCCACATGTTGGCCGCGCACCCGAGGCCACGCTTGATCGGTCCCGCGGCCCCGTCACCCGTGAGATGGCGCCGGCTCCAGCCGATCTTCTCGGCCCCCATCGGGAAGTACTTCCGCCACTGCGCGTTCGGTGCTTCGGCCTTCAGATTGCGCATGCGCAGTTCGAGCGGATCCATCCGCAAGCGGTCCGCGATCTCGTCGATGACGACTTCGGTGATGAAGCAGGCCTGCGGGTGCCCGGGAGCGCGGAAGGCGCGCTGAGGACCCGCGTTCGTATAGACGTCGACGTGGTTCTGACGGCGGACCGGGAAGTCGTACGGGGCATAGGGCACCGAGAACCCCGCGCCCGCGCCCGCGCCACCGGTGCCCCACGTTTCCGCATCCCACGCGACGAACTTGCCCTGCGCGTCGACGCCCGCGCGCACCTTGGCGAACGCGGACGGACGGTTGCCGGTGACCAGATGTTCGTGCTTGCGATCGAGCATGATTTTGACCGGCGCGCCCGCGGCCTTCGCGAGGTTCGCGGCAATCACGAGCTGCACGTCGGCGCCGAGCTTGCTGCCGAAGCCGCCGCCCATGTAGTCGGTGATGACGCGCGCGTTACCGTGCGGAATCTTCAGGGCGTCCGCGACGCCGTCACGCGACGCGTTCACGCCCTGCGTCGACACGTACATCGTCAGCTTGTCACCGTCCCACTCGGCGATGCCGCCGTGGGTCTCGAGCGACGTGTGCGTCTGCACCTGCGTCTGATACAGGCCCTCGACGACGTGTGTGGCGGTCTTGAGCGCCGCGTCGACATCACCGCCTTCCGACGTGACGATCGGTTTGCTGACGTTGCCGTTCGGGAAGGCCGCCGGCGCGTCGGTGCTTCTCGCCTGCTCGATGGTCGCCAGCGCCGGAAGGATCTCGTAGTCCACCTTGATCAGGCGGACGGCGTCCTCGGCAATCTCTTCGGTCATCGCCGCGACGGCGGCGACCTCTTCGCCCGGGTAATTGATCATCGTCTTCGCGGGATCCGATGGATCCTTGATGACGATGGCGGCCTTCACGCCGGGGAGCTTCTTCGCGGCGGTGAGATCGATCGCTTTCACACGAGCGCGCGCGTGCGGCGAGCCGAGGATCTGCCCGTACAGCATCCCGGGCCGGATGATGTCGTAGGTGTACTTCGCCTTGCCTGTCGCCTTGTCGGGCCCGTCGAGGCGCTTGATGGATTTCCCGAGGAGCGTGCGCTCCGCCACGGGAGGCCAGCTGCGGGGCGGCCCCGTCGGCGCGGGCGGCTGCTGCGGCTGTCCGGCCACGGCGGGCGTAATCTGCGGGGGCTGCGCGGGCGGCGTCTGCGGCGGCTGCTGTTGATTATCAGCCACGAGCCACCCCCTTCGCCGACAACGCCGCTTCGAGCACGCGCACGTAAGTGCCGCAGCGGCAGATGTTGCCATCGAGCGCGCGCTTTGCCTGTTCGGCGGTCGGGTTCGGCGTCTTCTCGAGGAGCGCGACCGTCGCGGTCACGAAGCCCGGCGTGCAGAACCCGCACATCAGGCCGTCCTTGTCGCAGAACGCCTGCTGGACGGGATGGAGCACCGTGCCCTGCGTGAAGCTCTCGACCGTGCGGATCTTCTTTCCCTGCGCTTCAATCGCGAGCGTCGAGCAGGCGTAAATCGTCTTGCCGTCCGCGATCATCGTGCAGGCGCCGCAGGCGCCGCGATCGCAGACGCGCTTCACGCCCGTCATCGGCGGGTTCAGGCGCGTGCGCAGCGCGTCGAGCAGCGTCACGCGCGGCTCGATCTCGAGCCGGTGGACCTGTCCGTTGATATTCAGCGAGATGGGCACGGCGCCGGGGCCGACGATGTTGAGGCCCTGGGCCCTAACGGCCGGCGCCCTCGCCAGTACCCCGGCGGCCACGCCGCCCGCACCGACGGTTTTCAGGAAGCTGCGCCGGCTGAAGCCCGGCTCGTCTTTTCGTCTGGGCATGGGGGAACCTCGAAAGAACGGATATTACTCCAGGTTCTAGGGTTGCTAGGGTTCTAGGGTTCGGGTGCGTTGGTTCGTGACGTACACGGCGGCGACTTCAATATCCTCGAACCCAGGAACCTTGGGAACCCTAGAACCTCCGTCGGGACCTCCGTCGGGACCTCGTCGTCAGACTTTGCGCGCCCGCGCCCGGCCGGCCCGTGCGGCTTCGGCGGACCGGTTGCGCCACTCGTCGAGCGACAACGCCCCCGGGCCGGCGAGCATGATGCAAAGCAGGGCGCCGACGAGCACCATGTTGAACTCGTAGCCGTGACCCTTGCCTGGGACCAGGCCCCAGTTGAGGAAGAACCCATTGGCGTAGTGCACTTTATAGACAGCGACCCCCATGTCGATCGCCAGCGCCAAGGCCACCCAGCGGGCGCCCAACCCGAGGACCAGGAGCACCCCGCCGGCGAGCTCGGTCAGAGCCGTCAGGATGGCGAGGGGGTAAGCCGGGGTGAGACCCAGGGTAGTGAAAAACGCGGCGGTCCCGGCCAGGCCGGGGCCACCCCAGACGCCGAGCAGCTTCTGGGCGCCATGTGCGACAAAGACCGCCCCAAGGCACAATCGCAGCGCGGCAGGCCCGTACGGTCTCATCGTGGCATATTTTGCCACTAAATACGGCTTTTGGCTTTAGGCTTTAGGCTTGGGGGGCTTTGGGCGGGCTTCAGGCTCATTTTGGAGGGGACATGATCAGCCGACGCACCTTTCTCCGGGTCGGGACGACGAGCGCCGTGGCGCTGACCGCGTTCACGAACGACAGCCTGTCACGGGTGGCGTCGGCCGCCGCGCGAACCGCGGGGATCGATCCCGCCGACCTCGCGAGCGACGAAACCTACTGGCGCGACATCCAGGAGGGCTTCACGCTCGATCGCACCCTCATCAATTTGAACAACGGCGGCTGCTGCCCGAGCCCGCGCGTGGTGCACGAGGCGTTCAAGCGCTACCTCGATATCTCCAACCAGGCGCCGGTCTACCATATGTGGCAGATCCTCGAGCCGAACATCGAGACGGTGCGCCGGCGCCTCGCGGCCGAATTCGGCTGCAGCCCGGACGAAATGGCGATCACGCGCAACGCCAGCGAAGCGCTGCAGATCGCCCAGCTCGGCATCGATCTCAAGGCGGGCGACGAGGTCGTGACGACCAACCAGGATTACGGGCGGATGCTCGACACGTGGGACCAGCGCGTGCGGCGCGAAGGGATCACCGTCAAGAAGATCTCCTTCCCGGTGCCGCCGCCGTCCATGGACGATCTCGCGGATCGCCTGATCGGCGCGATCGGCCCGAAGACGAAGGTCCTGCACTTCTGTCACATCACGAACCTCACGGGACAGATCTTCCCGGTGAAAAAAATCTGCGACGCCGCGCGCGCGAAGGGCGTGAAGACCGTGGTGGACGGCGCGCACGCCTTTGCGCACTTCCCGTACAAGCTCTCGGACCTGGGGTGCGACTACTACGGCACGAGCCTGCACAAGTGGCTGCTCGCGCCGATTGGCACCGGGTTCCTTTACGTGCGGAAGGAAAACATCGAGGGGCTCTGGGGCCTGACGCCGACCGCGGCGGGCTCCGCGAAGAACATCCGTAAGTTCGAGGAGATCGGCACGCACCCGGCGGCGAACCACAACGCGATCGCCGAGGCGATGACGTTCCACCAGGGAATCGGGATCGAGCGCAAGGCCGCGCGGTTGCGCTACCTGCGCAACCGGTGGGCGAACCGCCTGATGGCGACCGGCAAGTTCCGGCTGCACACGAGCCTGGATCCCGCGCAGTCGTGCGCGATCGGCACCGTGCAGGTGCTCGCGGTGCCGACCGGCAAGGCGGTTCAGCAGCTGTGGGACAAGTGGCGCATCATCGCGACGCCGATCGTCCACGCGGAATACGAAGGCATCCGCGTCACGCCGAACGTCTACACGACGCTCGAGGAGATCGACACGTTCGGGGACGCGATGGAGAAAATCAGCGAGGCGTCCTGAAAAGGGAAGTGTACGCGGGTCACGTACGATCTCGCGCAGAGGGCGCGGACAAGCAGAGGGCGCCTAACCCATCAAGCTGATTAGTTTGGTGCGCCCTCTGCCTGTCTGCGCCCTCTGCGCGAGATCGTGACCAGCGTCCACTTCCCTTTTACTTAATCGGTTTTCCGTCCGCGTCGAAGACCTGCACCGCGCCCAGCTTCTTCAGCGCCGGCTCCACCTTGGCCTGGTCCCCGACGGCGACGATTTGCAGCCGGTCGGACGTCCAGTATTTCTGCGCCACGCGCTGGATGTCCGCGGCGGTCACGGCTTCAATCCGCGCCGGGTACTTGTCCCAGTAGTCCGCCGGCAGTTTGTAGATGTAACTCTCGATGTAGTTGTTGAGCAGCGCGGCGGGGCTTTCGAGCGACCGCGCGAAGCCGGCGACGATGGCGCGCTTCATGTCGGACAGTTCCTTCTCCGGCACGGGCGTGTCGCGCATCTGGCGGATTTCGTCGAGCAGATCCGTCAGCGCCGGGTCGGTCACTTCGGTGCGCACATCCGTCGACGCGTTCCACGCGCCGCGGAACCGCGTGGCGCTAAAGTTGCTGCCAGCGCCGTAGGTGTACCCCTTCTGCTCGCGCAGATGCTCGAACAGCCGGCCGAACGGCCCGCCAAGCGTGCGGTTGGCGACGGTCAGCGCCTCGTAGTCCGGATCGGTCCGCTGAATGCTCTGCGTGCCGACGAGCAGGGTCGTCTGCACGGAGCCCGGCCGGACGACCAGCGCGATCGACGGCCCCGACAGCGGCGGAGCGTCCTCGGTTGCGGGAATGGCGACGCCGGATTTCTTCCAGGATCCGAACGCCGCTTCGGCCAGTTCCTTCGCGTGCGCCAGCGTGATGTCGCCGGACACCGCGAGCGCGGCGCGATCGGGCACGTAGTGCGCCTTGTGGAACTCGACGAGCGCGTCGCGGTTCAGCGCGTCAAGCGCCTGCGGCGTGGGCGACACGCGCGAGGCCGGGTGCGCGCCGTACACCGCCTGGTTGAACCGCTCCTGCGCCAGGAATCCCGGCTGCGAGCGCTGGTTCATGAGCCCGGCGCGCGTCCGCGTCTTGTACCGCGCGATCTCCGCGTCGGGAAATGTGGGGTGCATGAGCACGTCCGCCATCAAGGCCAGCACCGTGTCGAGGTTGTTCGTGAGGCCGCTTCCGGTCACCGAGGCGAACGGTGAGGAGAGGCCCGCGCCGACGCCGACGGTCGCCGCGAGGCGATCGAGCTGCTCGGAAATCTGCTCGGACGTCTTGCTGGCCGTGCCCTCGCGCATCAGCGTCGCGGTGAAGCCCGCGAGGCCGGGCATGGTCGCGGGATCGTAGTAGCCTCCCGCGCCGTCGATGATCATCTGAAGACTGACGAGCGGCGTTCGATGATCCTCCAGCACGATGAGGTGCACGCCGTTCGACAGGTCCGCTTCCTGCGATTTCGGCAGCGTGACCTTCAGCGTCTCCTTGGAGACCGGCGCCTTGTTCTTCAGGATCGTGCCTGGCGCGGTCGAGGGATTCTGCTGCGCGCCACCCATCGGCGGCTGCTGGGCGGCGACGCCCAGAGTGCAGGCGGCAACGAGGGCAAGGACGAGCGCGTGGCGTCTCACTGCTGGCCTCCTTTCGCCGCCGCGGGCTTCGGCGCGGTGGTAATGACCGATCGATTCTCTTTCGTGAGGTACTTGGCGGCGACGCGCTGCACGTCGGCGGCGGTCACCTTCAGGATCTTGCCGGTCCGCGTGTTGATCAGGTTCGGGTCGTTGTAGAAGAGCGCGTACTCGCCGAGCTGGATGGCGCGCGTGAGGGTGCTCGTCGCGGCGCCCGCCTGGTTGCGCCGCGCGCCGTTGTGCGCCTTCTCGATTTCCCAGTCCGCGATCGGGCCGGCCTTCACCTTCTCAATCTCGTCGTACAGCGCGGCCTCGACGTCCGCCGGGGTCTTGCCAGGGGCCACGGTCGCGGACACCTGGAACAGCCCGGGGCCGCGGCTGTCCTGCGCGCCCGCACCCGCGTTGGTCGCGAGCTGCTTCTCGCGGACGATGACCTGGTTGAAGCGGGAGCTGCGGCCGCTGGACAGGACGTCGGACAGCACGTCGAGCGCCGAGCTGTCGGGCGATCCCGCCGGCGGCACGATGTAGGCGATATCGACGCGCGCCAGGCGCGCGAGCGGGTCCTCTATCGTGCTGCGCCGCTCGGCCGTGTGCGGCGGCTCCGTCAGGTTCGGCCGCTTCGGGTCCGGCTGGCGCGCGATCACGCCAAAGTACTTCTCGATGAACGCCATCGTCTTTTTTGTGTCGACGTCGCCGACGATCGACAGCACGGCGTTGTTCGGCGCGTAGTACGTCTTGAAGAACGTCGCCACGTCGTCCACCGACGCGGCGTTCAGGTCCTCCATCGATCCGATCACCGAATGCTTGTACGCCGGGTTGTCGTAGGCCTGCTCCCCGGTCTTCTCGAACGTCTGTCCATAGGGCTGGTTGTCGACGCGGAGCCGGCGCTCTTCCTGGACCGCGTTCCGCTGGTTGTCGAGATTCGCCTTGTTGATGTCCAGCGAGTGCATCCGATCCCCTTCAAGGAAGATGGCGAGCTCGAGCTGGTTGGCCGGCAGCGTCTCGAAGTACAGCGTGCGGTCGTTGTTCGTCGTGCCGTTCATCGTCCCGCCGTTGCTGAAGATGAGCGCGGGATGCTCGCCGGGACCGACGTTCTCGGATCCCTTGAACATCATGTGCTCGAAGAGATGCGCGAAGCCGGTGCGGCTCGCCTTTTCGTCGGCTGAGCCGACGTTGTAGTTCACGGCCACCGACACCGTCGGCGCCGTGTGGTCCTCCGAGACGATCACCCGGAGGCCGTTCTTCAACTTGACGTCGCTGAACTTGATGACGGGCCCGTCGGCAGCCCCGAGTGAGACGATGACCGACACAAAGGCCAGAAGCGCGGGCACAACCGCCCGGCCAAATCTGCGAAACATACTGCCTCCCTGGCTGGAACTAGAAGTAGAAGGTCACCCCGGCCGTCCACATCGAGCCATCGTATGAGGGCAGGAAGCCTCTGGCAAGTCCCGTCGTCACGGCGGTGGTCCCTGTCGCGGCCCCGGCGCCGGTCAGGGCGGGTGTCGCGGTTCCGCCGCCAAAGTGCACGAACGTATAGCGATAGTCGGCGTGGACCCCGGCGTGTTTCCCGACCTTCATCTCGGCCCCGAAGCCGCCGTGGTAGCCCATTTTTCGCGTGGA
>DAIUEK010000080.1:0-2644 GCA_036845165.1 Vicinamibacterales bacterium
GAAGCCGCCCCACCCGAGCTCTTCGTACGCCCAGAGCATGCCGAGCGTCAGGCCGAAGCTGAGGAAGAGCCAGCCGACCATCGTCCAGCGCCGGACGGCGCGGAGCCACGCGTCATCGAGGTGGCCGGTGATGAGCGCCGCCATGCCGAACGCGTACGGAATGGTCATGGCCACCAGCCCCGTGTACAGCGAGGGGGGGTGGATCGCCATGTAGACATTCTGGAGCAGCGGGTTGAGCCCGCGCCCGTCCGCCGGCACCGACGCGGCGAAGGTGTCGAACGGGTTGTTGTGCACCACCATGATGAAGATGAAGAACATCTCCGTCGTGGCGATGACCGCGATGACCCAGGGGATTAACTCCCGATGGCGCTCGCGGTTGACGGCGACGGCGATCGTGCCGAACACCGACAGCAGGAACACCCAGAACATGATCGACCCGTCGAGCCCGCCCCAGTACGACGCGATCCGGTAGACCAGCGGCTGCGCTGAATCGGAATACCGCTGGACGTATTTGATCGCGTAGTCGCCGGTGATGAACGCGTGGACGAGGATGCCCGAGGCGACGGACATCAACGCGGCCGTCAGGTAGAACGCGCCGATCCCGCTCTCAATGAGTGGCGTCGACCGGCGGCGTGCACCGGCAACGCTGGCCGCCAGCGCGTAGCTGGCCACCACGAACGTCGCGAGCAGGATGAAGGATCCGAGGGCGGCCATTCAGCCCCCTGCGTTCACGGGCGCTTTGGGGTTGTACTTCGACGGGCACTTCGCCATCACACCATTGGGCTCGACGGCAAAACCGTCCGAATGCAGCTGCCCCTTGAGGACCACCTCGGCGCCATTCTTGAAGTTGTCGGGCACCACGCCGGTATAACTCGCCGTGATGATCTTCCCGTTGTTCTTCACGTGGAACTGGTAGTCCATCGTGTTCGGTCTCTGCCGGAGGTCCTCGACGAATCCGTGGAGCTGCAGGCGCTTGCCCTGCCACGCCGCGGTATTCATCATCACCTCGTCAACATGCAGGTAGTACTCGGTCCCCTCCCGGAGGGTCGTGTACATAAGGCCGGCGAGCGCGCCCGCCAGCACGACGCAGGTCACGGCAATCTTGATGGTCTTGGCTGACACTCCCATCAGGATACTACGTTGCTGAGTTCCTGAACCAGCCGTGCCACCGTGGAGACCGGGAGCCCGACGACGTTCGACCAGGACCCGTCGATCCAGTCGACGAACCGGGCGCCCCTCCCCTGGATCGCATAGGCGCCGGCCTTCCCGTCCGGCTCACCCGTTTCGACGTACCAGGCGATGTCGCGGGGGCTCAACTCCAGGAAATGCACGCGCGTCCGCGCCACGTCCGTCAATTCTGTGCGCCCCGTCACGAGGACAACCCCTGTCAGAACCTCGTGCACCCTCCCTGAGAGCCGGCTCAGCATTCTCGCGGCGTCTTCGTGGTGAACAGGTTTCCCAAGAATTTCCCCACCGATCACAACGCTGGTGTCTGCCGCGAGCACGATCGTCCCCTTCGCGTGGCGAGCCGCCACCGCCCGCGCCTTGGCGCGGGCCACCCTGAGCACGTACGCCTCGGGCGCTTCGCCGGCCAGGAGCGACTCGTCGACGTCGACCGAGTCCACGGCGAATCGATATCCCGCACTGCTCAGCAATTCCGCCCGCCGGGGAGAGGCGGACGCGAGGACGAATTCGAGCTCAACTGGCATGAGGGTTCCGAATACGGTTGGGGAGGTTCGCGTAGGAGTATATTGCCGCGCATGTTCTTCTGGACTCGCGCGGTCCGGCGTCTGCTCTGCATGGTCTCGGTGGCGCTCGTGGCCGTCCCGGCGGGAGGGCAGCCGGCGGCGCGCCTCGTGGCCGCGGCCGGTCACTTCGTCCTCGACGGCCAGAGGTTCCAAATCCTCTCGGGTGAAATGCACTACCCGCGCATCCCGCGGGAGTACTGGCGCGATCGGCTCCGCAAGGCGCGGGCGATGGGCCTGAACACCGTCTCGACCTACGTCTTCTGGAATCTGCACGAGCCGTCGCCCGGCCGCTACGACTTTTCCGGCAACAACGACGTGGCGGCGTTCATTCGCGCGGCCGGCGCCGAAGGGCTCCACGTGATTGTGAGGCCCGGCCCGTACGTGTGCGCCGAATGGGACCTGGGCGGCTACCCCGCCTGGCTGCTCGCGGATCCGTCGATGGTGCTGCGCGGCACCGACCCGACATTCACCGTCCCCGCGGAGCGATGGCTGACGCGACTCGGCCGCGAGCTCGGGCCGCTCCTTGGCCCCGGCGGTCCGATCATCGCGGTGCAGGTCGAGAACGAGTACGGCTCCTTCGACAAGGACCGCGCGTACATGGAATGGCAGCGCGACACGTTGCGTCGCTCCGGATTTGGCGGCGTCCTTCTGTACACCGCGGACGGCGACGTCCAGCTGCCGAGTGGCACGCTGCCGGATCTGCCGGCGGTCGTGAACTTCGGCGGCGGCGGCGCCGAAAGCTCGTTCACGCGGCTGGAGGCGTTCCGCCCTGGCGGCCCGTTGATGAGCGGCGAGTACTGGGCGGGCTGGTTCGATCACTGGGGACGCGCGCACGCGAACACGAACCTCGCCCAGCAGACCCGCGAGCTCGAGTGGATGATCGGTCGCGGCTACTC
>DAIUEK010000080.1:2654-7477 GCA_036845165.1 Vicinamibacterales bacterium
GCAGCGTCAGATGTGTTTAAGATACAGTTTCACGGGGGGACGACGTTCGGCTTCATGAACGGCGCGAACATCGACCGCAATCGCTACGTTCCAGACACGACGAGCTACGACTACGACGCGGCGCTCGACGAATCCGGGCGCCTGACGCCCAAGTACTTCGCGTTTCGCGACGTGATTGCGGCCCACACGAACGCGCCGCTCCCTCCCATCCCGGCGTCCGACGCGCCGATCGCGATCCCCGCCTTCGCCCTGGAGCGTGCCGCGTCGATCTGGGACCTGCTGGGACGCGGCGTGCACGTGGACCGGCCGCGCCCCATGGAGACGTTCGGGCAGTCCTACGGCTACATTTTGTACCGCACGACGGTCGCCGCCCCTGCCAGGGGGGACCTGGTCGTCAGCGACGTGCGCGACTACGCGCAGGTGTATGTCGATGGCCGGCTCGCGGGCACGCTGGACCGGCGGCTGGATCAGAACACGCTCTCCGTCGACATTCCGCGCGCCGGCGCGCACCTCGATATCCTGGTGGAGAACTCCGGGCGCGTGAACTTCTCGAAGCCGCTGCGCGAGGAGCGCAAGGGCATCACAAAGTCCGTGTCGCTCGGCGGCGCCGAGCTCACGGGGTGGGACGTCTTCACGTTGCCGATGTCGACCGCGCCGCCAGCGCATGGCGGCACGAATCCTGGCAGCCACGCCGGCGGCCCGGCCGTCTATCGCGGCGCCTTTACGCTCGCCAGCACCGGCGACACGTTCCTCGATACGCGCGGGTGGGGCAAGGGCACGGTGTGGATCAACGGCCATCACCTCGGACGGTTCTGGGATATCGGCCCGCAGCAGACGCTGTATGTGCCGGGGCCCTGGTTGCACGCCGGAAGCAACGAGGTCGTCGTCTTCGCGCTGACGACCCCGGACCATCTGGCGATGCAGGGCCTGGCGGGCGCCGTGTTCAGCCGGCCGCAGTAGCGAACAGCTCGATCGCGATCGGGTCGGGGGCGGCGACGGCCTCTTCGATGGTCACGCGCACGCGCCGCACCGGCGCGCCCGGCGCGAGGCGATCCAGCCTGGCGTAGCCGATCGTCGTCCCGCGCGACAGCACGCGCCAGCCGGCCGCGTCCGACCCTTCCACGACATACCGCGCGATCGCCTGGCCGTTCGCGATGGGCTCCTCGAGCCGAATCATCCCTGCCGTGACCGGCCGGCCGAGGTCGAGGTGCGCGACAGCGCGCCGGCCGCCATCCCGCGTCCAGTCCACGCGACGCCCGGCGGCCAGATCCTCGGCGAAGAGCGCGCGCCGCCGATCGTGGAAGTCCGCGAGGCGCGCCACGTCGTGGTCGTGCAGGACCCCCTCGCGCGTCGGCGGCACGTTCAGGAGCAGCTTCGCATTGCGGCCCACGGACCCGAGATAGATGTCCGCCAGGCGGTCGACCGATGTCACGCGCGCGTCCTCGGCGGGATGATGAAACCAGCCTGGACGGATCGAGGTGTCGACCTCGGCGGGGCGCCAGACGGCGCCCGCCGGGTTCCCGTGCTGCAAGGCCTCAATCACGCCCGGACCGCTGACGCCTGGATACGAGACCGCCGCGGGATCCATCGTGGACCAGTTCGGATCGCCGGCCGACCCCTGCTCGTTGCCGCACCAGCGCGCGTCCGGGCCCGCGTCCGAGAACATCACCGCGCCGGGCTGTCGCTGCCGCACGAGCGCCCAGACGCGCGGCCAGTCATACACCTGCTTCTTTCCGTTCGGGCCTTCCCCGTTGGCGCCGTCGAACCAGACTTCAGCGAGCGGCCCGTAGTTGGTCAGCAGCTCCGTGAGCTGATCGCAGTAGAGATCGTTGTAGCGGGGCGAATCGCCGTAGGCGGGGTTGTTCCGGTCCCAGGGCGAGAGATACAGACCCGGCCGCAGGCCTTCTGCGCGGCACGCGTCGACGAACTCGCGGACGAGATCGCCCTGTCCGCCGCGCCACGGGCTGCCGCCGACGCCGTGTCGTGTCGTCCGCGTGGGCCACAGACAGAATCCGTCGTGATGTTTCGCCGTGAGGATCATCGCGCGAAACCCGCCCGCCCGTGCCGCGCGCGCCCACTGCCGCGCGTCGAGCCGCGCCGGCGCGAAGATCGCGGGATCCTCCCGCCCATCCCCCCACTCGCGATCGGTGAACGTGTTCATGCCGAAGTGGACGAAGAGCGCCAGCTCGTCCTGCTGCCAGGCGAGCTGCGCCGGGGTGGGGCGTGGACGAACCGCCTGCGCGAACCCGCGCACGCGAGCCGGCAGGGTGCCGGCGGCGAGGGCGAGGGCGGCCGTGTGGAGAAAGTCCCGGCGCCGCATCACCGTACCGTCAGCTCGCCGCGAAGCCGGATGTCCTTCGACGAGCTGCCGATCATGATGCGGAATGCGCCAGGTTCGACGACCCAGTGCATGTCGCGATCGAGCATGCGCAACTGCCCGGGCCCCAGCGAAAAGCTGACGTCCTTCGCCTCGCCTGGTGCCAGCGACACCCGTTGAAATCCCTTCAGCTCCATGATCGGCCGCGCGACCGACCCGAGCACGTCGCGCACGTATAGCTGCACGACTTCATCCCCGCCGCGCGCGCCGGTGTTTCGGACGGTGCAACGGACCGTGGCGGTCCCGGCAGGATCGATCGCCGCGGGTTCGATGCGAAGCCCGGAGTACTCGAACGTCGTGTAACTCAAGCCGAACCCGAACGGAAACAGCGCCATCCCGGTGAGATCGAGATAGTCGTCACCGCGGCCCGTCGGCTTGTGGTTGTACGACAACGGCAACTGCCCTTCCGCCATCGGGAACGTGATCGGCAGCCGGCCGGCTGGATCGGCGTCGCCGAACAGGACGTCCGCGACGCCGTGGCCGCCCTGCTCCCCGGGATACCAGGCGTCGACGACCGCCGCCACCCGATCGATCCACGCGGACATCGTGATCGCACTCCCGCCGACGAGCACGACGACCACCGGGATGCCCGTCGCCGCCACCTGCTGGATCAGCTCTTCCTGCCGGCCCGGCAGTCGCAGGAAGGCGCGATCGCGGAACTCGCCTTCCTCGATGCCGGCGACCACGATGGCGACGTCGCTCTGTTTCGCGAGCGCCACGGCTTCCCCGACACGCGCCGCGCCTTCGTCAACGACACCGGCATCCCAAATGAGTTTCAGGCGCGCGTTGCCGGTGCTTTCAAAATACTCGAGGCGCACATGGTGCGCTGACCCCGGCGTCCACGCGACGTCCGCGACGCGCGTGCCATACGACTGCTTCGTCCAGTCGTCGATGAGGAGCGCGTCGTCCAGATACAGACGGTACCCGTCGTTGCCTTCGATGCCAATCCGGCGGAGCCCCGAAGCAGGGGCAACGATCGCGCCCGTCCATCGCGCGGAATACCAGTCGAAGGGAATCCCGCGTCCGGGCGAGGTGAGCGTCCAGCGAAAATCCATCCGGGCATCGATCCGGGTCAGCCGCGGCGCGCCTTCCAGCCGGTTGTTGTCGAAATACTCGCCGGTGAGCCCCGGCCGCGATTCGAGAACCGACGCTGGGCGCAGGAACTCCGCGGGCACGGTCACGAACTCGCGCGTGAAGCGTCCCGGTCCTGGCGCGTAACGGACCGTGGCGGTTGTCCCCAGCTTCTGCCGGATGCCCTCGAGCATCGAGATCTTCTGGACGCCCGCAGCGCTATAGCCGCCCAGTCGCGCCTCGACGGCGTCGGCGCCGATCACGGCGAGGGAGCGCAGGGTCTTCGCGAGCGGCAGCGCGTGACGATCGTTCTTCAACAGCACGAGCGACGCGCGCGCGGCTTCACGCGCCAGCGCGAGATGATCCGCGTGACCGTTCCACGTCGCGGCGTCGTCCGGATCGACGTAGGGATGCTCGAAGAGCCCGAGCGCGAACTTCACGCGCAGGACCCGCGCGACCGCCGCGTCGATGATCGGCTGCGCAATCAGCCCCCGCTGGAACGCGTCGAGATACGGCCGGTGTTGATCGTACGCGGACTGGAAGACGACGTCGAGGCCAGACTCGAACGCGTGCTTCGCGGCCGTCGGCGTATCGGGCTCGGTCATGTGCAGCACGGTCGCGCCGCCGGTCGCCGCGGCATCCGAGATCACGAATCCCTCGAAGCCCCAGTCGCGCTTGAGCATGTCGTTCAGGAGATGCGAATTCTGCGTCGCCGGCGATCCATCGACCGAGTTGTACGCCGTCATCACCGAGCGCGCGTGCGACTGGCGCACCGCGGCCTCGAACGGCGGAAAGTACCGCTCCGTCAGCAGCCGCTCGCTGTGTTCGATCGGGTAACTGTCGCGTCCACCCTCTCCCACGTTCGCGATGAAATGCTTCGGGGTGGTGACGATGCCGGCGTGCTCGAAGGCGTCGATGAAAGCCCGGCCCATCACCGACGACAGGAACGGGTCCTCGCCGTAGGTCTCCTCGACCCGTCCCCATCGCACGTCGTCGGCGATGTTGAGGACGGGCGAAAGCACCTGACGGATGCCGCGGCTCCCGGTTTCGCGGGCGACGGCCGCCGCGACGCGCGAGATGAGCGACGGGTCCCACGTGGCGGCCAGCGCGATCGCCTGCGGAAACATCGTCGCCCCGTCGGCGGCCAGGCCGTGGACGGCCTCCTCGAACGGGATGATCGGTATCCCGAGCCGCGTGTGTTCGGCGAAGTAGCGCTGGATCGCGTTGATGCGCTCGGCGTGCGCCCGCGCGGTCGCCGGCCCTCCGGCGTCCGCCCTGACCCTGATCTGCAGGCCGAAGATGCCTTTCGAGTAATCGTTCGCGGGCGTGTCGAGGTCGCCGGGAATCATGAAGAGCTGCCAGAACTTCTCGTCCA
>DAIUEK010000081.1:0-7422 GCA_036845165.1 Vicinamibacterales bacterium
GCTCCTGACGCGCTACCCCGACTGCGCGGAGGCGCTCGACAAGTACCGCATCAACCCCGGCAACGTCGGCACCGGGAAACGGCGCGACGAGCAGTTCGCCACGATCTGCGGCGTGGCGCGCGATCGCAGCAAGCCGGTCCGCATCGGCGTGAACGGCGGCTCGCTGAACCAGGAGCTCGTCGTTTTCAAGATGCAGGAGAACACCGACCGCGAGCTGGGCAAGCGCTCCGAGGACATCATCAACGAGTGCATGGTGCTCTCGGCGGTGCAGTCCACCGAGCTCGCGCTCGAATCCGGGCTGCGCCGCGACCAGATCATCATCTCGTGCAAGACATCGCGCCCGCAGGATCTGATCGCGGTCTATCGCGACCTGTCGCGCAAGACCGACCAGCCGCTGCACCTCGGCCTGACGGAGGCCGGGATGGGCACGAAGGGTCTTGTCTGGTCCGCCGCGGCGATGGGGGTGCTGCTCAACGAGGGGATCGGCGACACGATTCGGGTGTCCCTGACGCCGCGTCCCGGCGGCGACCGTCGTGAAGAGGTCTACGCGGCGTGCGAGCTGCTGCAGGCGCTCGGCCTGCGCGCGTTCTCGCCGAGCGTGACGGCGTGTCCCGGCTGCGGGCGAACGACCAGCAGCACGTTCCAGGAGCTGGCGGAGCGCACGCAGAGCTACATCCGCGAGCGCATGCCGGAGTGGAAGACGCAGCACGAAGGGGTCGAAACCATGACGCTCGCCGTGATGGGCTGCGTCGTCAACGGCCCCGGTGAATCGAAGGCCGCGAGCATTGGGATCAGTCTGCCAGGCACCGGCGAAGCGCCGAACTGCCCCGTCTATATCGACGGGCAGCATGCGACGACCCTCCGCGGCACGTACGAAGAGCTCGACCTCGCCTTCCGGCAGCTCGTCGACAACTACGTCACGACGAAATACCCCCCAAAGCCCAAGGCCTAGAGCCTAAAGCCCAAAGCCTGGAGAGAGCCCGCTCAGCCGCGTGCCTTCTTTGATCCACACGAGAATCAAGGCGATCCCGCAAATCATCAGCCCGGCGGACAGGCCCCACCACAGCCCCACGACACCGAGTCCCCAGCGAAAACACAACAGGTAGCCGAGCGGCAGGCCGACGAGCCAGTGGCCGGCGAGGTTCCACATCATGGCCGTCCGCGTATCGCCGAGGCCGCGCAGTGCGCCCGTCGTCACGCCCTGGAGGCCGTCGAAGAGCTGGAAGACCGCCGCGACGAAGAGCAGCGCCACCCCAATCCGGAGGACCGACGCGTCGGTGGTGAAGGCGCTGATCAGCGCGCGCGGGACGAGGAGGAAGACGGTGGCGGCGGTCGCCATGAACGCGACGCCAATCAGGATGGCGGTCCAGCCCGCGGTCATCGCCCCTCTCGGATCGTCACGCCCGAGGGCCTGCCCCACGCGGACCGCGGCTGCGGACGAGATGCCGAGCGGGACCATGAACGTGAGGGCCGCCATGTTGAGTGCGATCTGGTGCGCGGCCAAGGCGTTCGCGGACACGCGCCCGGCGAGCGCGGTTGCCGCCGCGAAGACGCCGACTTCGAGCACGGCCTGCCCTGCCGCGGGCAGGCCGAGTCTGAAAAGCTCGCGCAGGCGCGCGACGTCGAGCCCCATCGGCGTCTCCCGCAGCCGCGGCACGACGCGCGCCTCGTGCCGTACGATGACGACCAGCAGGTAGGCCGCCATGAAGATCCGCGCCAGGAGCGTCGCGTACGCGGAGCCGCGGACCCCCATAGCCGGCGCGCCGGCGTGCCCGAAGATCAGGATCCAGTTCGCCACCGCGTTGACCACGTTCGCCGCGACGAGCGCGATCATCACGGGCCCGACGATGTTCATGGCCTGGAGATAGCGCCGGAACGCGACGTACAGAAGCAGCGGCGGCAGGCTCCAGGTGAGCACTGAG
Organism: Vicinamibacterales bacterium; assembly: GCA_036845165.1. GTDB lineage: Bacteria > Acidobacteriota > Vicinamibacteria > Vicinamibacterales > 2-12-FULL-66-21 > JAICSD01. Next base: position 1,923 of record DAIUEK010000081.1, read on the forward strand.
AGGTACGGACGCGTGAGGGTCAGCACCTCCGGCGGCAGGCCCCACGCGCCGAGCGACAGGTTGATCGCGAACACGACGGCCACGATCGGCAGCGCAACGAGCACGCCCAGCCACACGCCCGCCACCAGCCAGCGGTGGCAGTCGTCGATGCGATCCGCGCCGAATGCCTGCGCGACGAGGGGATCGAGGCCGAGCAGGAGGCCCATCGCGAAGACCGCGACGGCGAAGAACAGCATGCTCGCCAGGCCGACGGCGCCGATGGCGCCCGCGCCAAGGCGCCCCACCATCAGCGTGTCGACGATCCCCATCGTCACCCACCCGAGCTCGGCCATCACCACGGGGGCGGCCAGCGCGAGCATCGGACCAAGTTCCCGGCGGAGCACACGGTATTCTATGGTGGTGACCCTGATAGCGGCGCTGGCGGTCCTGCTGATGCCTGCCCTGAGCTCCGTCGAAGGGCCTGTCCTGAGCTCCATCGAAGGGCCTGCCTTGCGCTCCGTCGAAGCACAGCAGCCCGAAACGATGTCGCTGCTCGGACAGCCGCTCCACGCGCCCCCGATGTCCAAGGAGGCGCGGAGCAAGGCCGACGCGGCCCTCGTCGCCGCGCGCGCGGCCCTTGCCAAGGACCCGACGAACGCGGATGTGGTGCTGGCGCTCACGCGGGCGGACCTCGCGCTGGGTCACGTCGGGGACGCGCTGGAACATCTCACGCGAGGAATCGAAGCAAAGCCGGAAGACGCCCGCCTGTATCTCGAACGGGGCCGCGGGTTCATCGTGATCCGGAAGTTCCCGGTCGCGGAAAAGGATTTCAGCAAAGCGGCCGAGACGCTGCCCGCCGCGTACTGCGGGCTCGGCCTGGCGCAGTACCTCGCGGCGGATTTCACGCACGCGCGAGAGTCGTATGCGAAGTGCGCCGAACCCGGGATCTTCGCGTACCTCGCGGATCGGCGGACCCGCCAGCCCGCGAGGCCGAGGCCCGCCGTGTCACCGGACCCGGCGTCCTCGACGACTGAAGACATCAAGCTGCCGGGATCGGTCTCGTCAAAGGCCGCCGCGTCGCGCGCGCCCATGGCCGAGCGCTACATGGACGCCGTGGACGACTTGATGGCCGGGAAGACCGACGCGGCGAAGGATCGGCTGAAGCAGATCGTGGAGAGACACCGCAACGACTGGATGAACCCCGTATATATAGCGGCGGAAGCTGACTACGCGAAAATATTCAAGATAAAGGCAAAAGGTAGAAGGTAGAAGAAGGCAGTTACTTGGGTGCGCCGTTAACCCCTGAACACCCCGGCATCGCCGTCCGCGCCCGCGACGAGGTCGCGACGGATCGTTCGACGAGACGGCGCAGTTCCTTGATCGGCTCGGGATTGTCGTCGACCTGCAGGCGGAGGACGGTGTCGTTGTGCAGCCACACGCCGCACTCCTTCTTGACAATGATGAGCGCGGCCGACTGCTGGCCACGCGTATCGCCGCCGCCCGCCTGCCCGCCTTCGAGCGCCGCAACGAGACGCAGCGAGAGCGGCCCCTGGGTCTCCTCGAACGCCTTCACCATGTTGGTGACGACGGCTTCGCCGGCGAGGATGTTGCCCTGCGCGGTGCAATACTTCCCGGCTTTGTTTCCGGCCCAGGTCGTCGCCTGCGGGCCGGTATACGCCGCGTAATTCCCTTTCGGATCCATCACGGCGAACTGGCGTCCGGCCTTCGGCCACGGCTGTCCGCCGTAGCCGGGATCGGGATCGCTGTCGAGGACGGCTTTGATGATGGCGTCCGGCGTGAGGCCCGCGCGAAGGAGCGCGAGCGCTTTGGGACCATATCCGACGTCTACGATCGCCTGCGTCGCGGCGATGCCGACGCCGGCTTCCGCCCACAGGACGCCGTTGCCGACCGAGAAGACGCGCGATTGAACCGCGGCGCCGAGCTCGCCCGTCGCGGGGTCGTATCCAAGAATGGAGAAGGTGCCGGTGCCGTCCGGATCCGGCTGCTGCCCTTCGACTGCGCTCAGGGCAGGCGCCAGCACGCAGGCGAAGAGGACGAGGGCTAGCGCCAGGGAACGAGTTTTTCGATCCATTGGATGCGCATCAAGTCGTTGTAGATGACGGTGACCATCAGCATCAGGAGGAGCACGAAGCCGCCGAGCAGCACCTTCTCCTTCACCTTCATGCTGAAGTCGCGGCGCGCGAGCCCTTCGAGAGCGAGGATGAAGATGTGGCCGCCGTCCAGCACGGGGATCGGCATCAGATTCAGGAGCCCGAGGTTCAGGCTGATCATCGACATCAGGGTAAAGAGCGAGATCCATCCCGCCTGCGCGGCGGTGCCCGAGAGATCCGCGATCGCGACCGGCCCCATCAACTGCTTCACCGAGGTCTGGCGCGTGAAGAGCCCGCCGAGCGTCTCGACGATCTGCCGGGTCCACTCCCAGTTCTTCTGGACGCTGAGCGTCACGGCTTCGAGCGGTCCGGGGTCAACCGTGCGCGTCTCGAACCCGCTCAGCTGCGCGCCGATCATCACGGTGCCGCCGACTTTCCTCGGCAGAACCGTCACCGTCTGCACGATCTCGCGGCGCTTGATCTGCAGCGGCAAGGGCTTCCCGTCACTCGCCTTGATGAGGGCGACGAGGCGCTCGCGTGAGACGTTGGCCTCGTTGCCGGCCGCGAGCACGACGTCCCCCTTCTGCAGGCCCGCTTCGGCCGCCGGCTGCGAGGGGTTGAGCTCGCTGACCTGCGGATGCACCTGCGGCTGGACGCCGATGTCGCCGAGCTCGTACTTGCCCTGCCCTTCGGGCACGACCGTGACCTGGCCGGGACGGCCGTCGCGCACGAAGCCGAGCGCCACGTCACGCTTGGCCTTCGGCACGATCGCCGTGGCGAACTGGTCCCACGTGTCGACGGGCTTGCCGTCCACCGTGATCACACGGTCGCCGACCTTCAGGCCCGCCTTCGCCGCCACCGAGTTGTCGGAGAACGCGCCGATGACCACCGGCTGCTGCTCGAACGCCGGCACCTGCGCGCCCTGGTAGAGCACGACCGCCATCACGACGATCGCGAGCACGAGGTTCATCACGGGCCCCATCACGAGGACCTGGAACCGCTGCCACTTGCCCTTGGACAGGAATTCGTCGGGCGCGCCGGTGCGCGTGTCCTCGGGGTTCTCGCCGGCCATCTTTACGTAGCCGCCGAGCGGAACCAGGCTGATGCAGTACTCCGTGTCGCCGCGCTTGATGTTGACGAGCTTGGGGCCGAAGCCGAGCGAGAACGTCAGCACGCGCACGCCGATGCGCCGGGCCATCAGGAAATGCCCGAGCTCGTGCACGAAGATCAGGACGCCCAGGACGAACAGGAACGCGAGGATGCTGGTCACGTTAAGACGCTGATTGTACCAGCTTTACGATCCATGGGATTCGCATGAGGTCGTTGAAGATGACGGTGACCATCAGCATCAGGAGGAGCACGAACCCCGCGCCGAGCATCGTCTCCTTGACTTTCATGCTGAAGTCCCGGCGGGCCAGACCCTCGAGCGCGAGAATCGTGATGTGGCCGCCATCCAGAACGGGGATGGGCATCAGATTCAGCAGGCCAAGGTTGAGGCTGATCATCGCCATGAGCGTGAAGAGAGGAATCCATCCCGCCTTCGCCGCGCTGCCGGAGAGATCCGCGATCGCCACTGGCCCCATCAACTGCTTGACCGAGGTGCGTCGCGTGAACAGGCCGCCGAGCGTCTGGGCGATCTGCTTCGTCCATTCCCAGTTCTGCCCGACGCTCAACTTCAGCGCCCCGATCGGGCCCGGCTCCACAGTGTAGGTTTCGAAGAAGGTGAACTGCGCGCCGATCATCGCCTTGTCGCCGACCTGACGGGGCGTGACGGTGATGTCCTGCTGACGCTCGCCTCGCGTGATGGTGAGCCGCAGCGGTTGATCCGCGTGCGATTTGATCGCCACGAGCAGTCGCTCGTACGGGACGTCCGGCTTGCCCTCAACGCCCATGATGACGTCGCCGGCCTTCAGTCCTGCCTCTTCGGCCGGCTGGCCCTTGCCCACGGCCACGACCTCCGGATGCACGATGGGTTGAATGCCGAGATCGCCCAGCTCGTACTTGCCCTGGCCCGCGGGCACCACGGTGACCTGGCCTGGACGTCCGTCCCGCACGAATCCGAGCGCCACTTCGCGCTTCGCCTTCGGAACGATGGCGGTCGAGTACTGATCCCAGTTCTCGACGGGCACGCCGTCGACGGTCACGATGCGATCGCCGAGCTTGAGTCCGGCCTTCGCGGCAACGGAACGCTCGGCGAAGGCGCCGATGACGACGACGTGGCGCTCGAACACCGGCCGCGGGGCGCCCTGGTAGAGGACGACCGCCATCACGATCACGGCGAGGAGCAGGTTCATCACGGGCCCCATGACGAGCACCTGGAACCGCTGCCACTTGCCCTTCGACATGAACTCGTCCGCCGCGCCCGTTCGCGCATCGTCGGGATTCTCGCCGGCCATCTTGACGTAGCCGCCGAGCGGGATGGCGCTGAGGCAGTACTGGGTGCCGCCGCGCGAGATGGTGACGAGCTTGGGACCGAACCCGAGCGAGAAGGTCAGGACCCGCACGCCGATGCGCCGGGCCATGAGGAAATGGCCGAGCTCATGGACGAAAATCAGGACGCCCAGAACGAAAAGGAAAGCCAGCACAGTCACGGTTTCACCTGAAGATTAAGACGCGGCCCGGGCGCGGGCCGTCTCGCGGACCGCAAAATCGCGCGCCCATGCGTCGATGGCACGGACGTCATCCAGGCCGGAGACCTGCGTGGCGCCAGTCCGCTCGTATGCGTCCATCGCAAGACGGATGACGTCGGGAATGCCGGTAAAGCCCAGCCGCTCCTCGAGGAAGGCCGACACCGCCACTTCGTTCGCCGCGTTCAACACGATCGAGAGCCCTTCGGCGCCCCGAAGCGCCCGGAACGCCAGCGACAGACACGGGAACCGGTCCGTGTCGGGCTGTTCGAAGTCGAGCCGCCCGGCCCGCGCCAGGTCGAGCGGCGGCAGGGACGCGGTCCACCGGTCGGGATACGAGAACGCGTATTGAATGGGTAGACGCATATCGGTGACGCCAAGTTGCGCGATCACGGATCCGTCAACGAGCTCCACCATCGAGTGGACGATGGACTGCGGGTGGACGAGCACCTCGATCCGGTCCGCGGTGACGTCGAACAGCCAGCGCGCCTCGATCACCTCGAGCCCCTTGTTCATCAGGGTCGCGGAGTCGATGGTGATCTTGCGTCCCATCCGCCACGTGGGATGCCGCAGCGCGTCCGCCGCGGACACGCCCGCGAGCTCCCCCGCGGCCATGCCCCGAAACGGGCCGCCCGACGCCGTCAGGATCAGGCGCCGGACCTCCGACGCCTTCCGGCCGTGGAGGCACTGATGAATCGCGTTGTGCTCGCTGTCCACCGGCAGGACCGCGATCCCCCGGCGCTTCGCCGCCGCCATCACCACCGAGCCGGCCATCACGAGGAT
>DAIUEK010000082.1:0-7362 GCA_036845165.1 Vicinamibacterales bacterium
TTGACGCGCCCCTGGACCTGCGGGTCGATGATCATGTTCAGGCCGCTCACCTCGGTGAACACGCGCAGGACCGCGCGCAGGTCCGCGTCCTCGAAATCGAAATTGATCGGCGTGCCGGTGTACTGTTTCTGCCCGCTGTTGGGGACGTCCGCGCTGAAATTCTGCGGCGGCGAGGCCGGCTGCTGCGGCGGCGTCGCCGGAGGCGGCTGGGCCGCGGACGGCTGGGCCGGGGGCGGGGTCGGCGGCGTCTGCTGCCGCCGCACGGGCGGCGCGAGACGGGCCTCGCGCGCCGGTGGGGCCGCCGCACGCGGCGCGGGTGACGGCGACGGCGCGTTCAGCGCCGCGATCGGATCCGCGGGCGTGATCGAGGCGGCGTTGGCGATCGCCTGCACGAGCGTCAGCGTGTCTTCGTCCTTGTCGCCCGACGCCTCCGGCGACGCGCCGGGGGCGCTCGGCGGCGCGACCATGATGGTGCCCGCCTTCTGGCCCTCGAAGACGACCGCGAGGTCACGGCCATCCGGGCCGGTCCGCTCGACGTGATACGCCGCGGACGACGAGATCTCCATCACGACGCGCGTCACGAGCGGCACGCGGCTGTTCAGCGCGACGCGCACCTGTTTCACGAAGACGCCGTCCACGCCCGTGCGGGCGGCGGTGCTCGGCGAGACGTTCGGGAAGTCGAGCACGAGACGGCGCGGCTGGTCGTCGGATTCCGTCAGGGACGAGGGGGTCAGGCGGCCGTTGCCGGCGAGCGTGATTGTCGTCGCGGTGCGCGTGTGCGTGGCGCGCACTTTCTCGAGCAGCGTGGCCGCCACAGTCGTCGTGCTGTCCGAGGCGTCCCTGGCGGGCGCGGCCGGCATGACAGGTGCGGCGGAGACAGCCGCGGCGGCCGCGGCGTCCGCGACGTCCGTCTCGATGTCCAGCCGGATCACGTTGCGCGCGCTCCGCACCTTGTAGGCGGAGGGCGAGGCGAGGCTGACGCGCACCCGGGCCATGTTCCTGCCGTCGTCCGAGGTGGCCTGCTCGAGCGTCACGCCCGCGACGGGGCCCTTGCGCGCGACCTGATTCGCGGCGTCCGCGACGCTTACGTTCCGGAGATCGACGAGCACCGTGAGCGGTTCGGGCCGGCTCACGGTATAGGCGACCGGCTCGGTGGACTCGATCAGCACGGCCGCGGTCTTCCCGGTCGCCTGGGCCGACACCCCGACGAGCCGGACGGCTTCGGCCGGCGCCGCCGCCAGCCCCAGCCCTCCACCGACCGCCGTCGCGATTGCGCAGGCGGCGACCAGCCGCCGCGCCGCGCGCGCCTTTATGAACACAGTCATCTTTATCTCCGCGCCGTTCACCGTGCCTCCGGTCGAATCGCCTTCCGAACTTCGCGCTGCTTGACGAGCGAGAGCGGATCGTTGACGGCCTGCGAGAACACGACGGCGTCCTGGGTAATTGCCTTCACCGTGCCGTCCATCACCTTGTCGCCCGCGCGGATGATGTACGTCTTGTTGTCGGGGGCCTGCACCAGCGCGATGAACCCTCCTTTGGGGGACTTCAGCACGCCCTTCACCGTGATTTCGTTGACGAGGAGTCCCGGCAATCCCGACGGCCTGGTCCCACCGGCGCTCGGCAGATCGCCGCCGCGCGCCGTCAGGCTGACGAACGGATCGCGCCGCCCGTTGGGGTCGTAGGAGTAGCCCGCGCTGGCTCCTTGCGCGCCGGTCGCACCTGTGGGCGCGGGTGTCCCGGCCGGCGCCGGCGCGCCCTGCGCACCTGTCGCCCCCTTCGCGCCTTGCGGGTCCAGCGCCTCGGCGTTCTTCTGCTGCGCCGCCTCGGTCTTCGCCTTCGCGTCCTTCGCGGCCTGGATGGCCGGCGCCGGATTGGGGATCTGCGCCAGCAGCGCGACGACGATCAGCGCGGTGGTCGGGATCATGATCATCACCGCGCCGGCGGCGCCGCGCCGCGGCCTCCCCTGCCGGCCGCTTCCTGGAGCACGAAGGTCGTGGCCGTGCAGTCGGCGATGATGGTGGAATTCGGATTCTGGACCGGCTTCGCGGTGATCGAGATGTCGCCCACGTTGATGATCCGCGGGAACTTGCTGACGCGGTCGAAGAAGAGCGCGAGGTTGTGGAACGAGCCCTCCGCCGTGATGCGATACGGCACTTCCGCGTACATGGGCAGCTGTTTCTGCGCCGCTGGGGTGAACCGCAGCAGCGTCAGGTTCGACTGGGTGGCGAGCCCCTGCAACCGCCGCAGGATGTCGGCGACGTCCTTCTGCTCCGGCAGCACGTTCTTGAGGCTCTCGAGGCGGTGCTCGAGACCGGTCACCTCGGCCTGGAAGTTCGGCAGGTTCCGCGCCGTGGCGACCCCCTTGTTGATGTCCGCCCTGAGCGCGGTCAGGTGGGTCTGCTTCAGCGCGTTCTCGGCCTGCGCGTCCGCCACGTAGTATTTGTAGAACCCGAGGATGGCACCGGAGCACACCACCACGAAGGCGGCGATCTGGCCCCACCACGGGAGTTTACTGAGCGAAATATCCATTGTTGAAACCTACGCCCGGTGGGGCCCCTTCAACGTTCCCCACCTCCCTGCGCGGCCGCTATCTGCCCTATCGGTGACGCTCACCCGCCGCTTTACCTAACTGCTTCCTGCTTCCTGCAAACTTCTTAGCGAGCCGGCGGCGCGCCGCGCCCTGCCGGCGGCGGCGGCGGCGGCGCATCCGGGTTCTGCGACGTCGCGCGAATCGTGAAGCGGACCAGGTCACCCTGGGGGGTCTTGTCGACCTGGCTGTCGACGATCTCGACCGGCTTTTTGAACCAGCTGCTGCTCTCGAGGTTCGCGACGAAGTCCGAGAGCGCCGTCAGCGACGTCGCGCGCCCGTCGATCGCGAAGTCCTTGTCGCGCTGCGACATCGACACGAGCCAGAGGCGATCCGGGATCGCCTTGCTGACCTCGTCCAGCACGTGGACGGGGGCCGACTGCCCGCGCCGCAGCTGCTCGATGAGGGTGACGCGCTGCTGCAGGACGGCCTTGCGGGTCTCGAATTTCTGGACCTGGGCCAGAACCGACCGCAGCTGCTGCGCCTCGGTCTCCGCCTTCGTGATCTCCTCGTCGAGGCGGAGCGAGGTCGTGTGCAGCGCCCAGAACCACCAGCCCACCGTGACGAGCGTGGCCAGCAGGATCAGGGCCGCGCCGATCGTGACGCGCTGCGCCGCCGTGACGCCGACGCCGACGCCGGGGACCTTCTTCGCCGTCCGCTCGACCGCCAGGAGGTTGATGCGAATCATCGGTCGCCCACCCGCCGCAAGGCCAGACCGACCGCCACCGCCACGATGGGCGCGATGTCGGCCGCCGACTCCGTCTTGAACTTTTTCGTGTCGAACGCGATCTTCTTGAAGGGGTCGAACGGCTCGACGGGCGCCTCGAATCGATGCGCCAGCATCTCGGTGAAGCCCTCGGCGCGCGACGCGCCGCCGCTCAGCATGATCCGATCGATCTTGTCGGAGGCGGCGGTCGCCTTGAAGAAGTCGAACGTCTTCTGGATCTCCAGCATGACGTTCTCGGTCACGGCGCGCAGCACCGGCCGCGCGTCGTCGTAGGTGGCCCCGTCGACCGGCAGGCCGCGCTTGAGCGCGTCCGCCGTCTCGAACGGCAGGTTCAACTCGCGCTGCAGCGCCTCGGTGTAGGCGTTGCCCCCGATCGAGACGTCGCGGGTGAACACCGACTGATCGCCCTGGAGAATGTTGATGTTCGTCGCGCTCGCGCCGGCATTCAGCAGCACCACCACGGCGTGTGGGTCGATGCCGTAGTTCACTTCGTACGCGTTCTGCAGCGCAAACGCGTCGACGTCCACGACGACCGCGGAGCGGCCCGCCTGGGCGATGACGCCCGTGTAGTCGGCGATCTTCTCTTTCTTCGCCGCCACGAGGAGCACGTCCATCGTGCCCTTCCCGCTCGCGGCGTCGCCCCGGTCGAGGATCTGGTAGTCGAGGTTGACGTCCTGGATGTCGAACGGGATGTACTGCTCGGCTTCCCAGTAGATGGACTCGGCCAGCTCGGCGTCGGACATGATGGGCAGCGAGATTTTCTTCACGATGACGGCGTTGCCCGACAGGGATGCCGCGACGTCCCTGGTCTTGATGTTCCGGCCCTCGAAGAGCCGGCGGATGGCGTCGGCGACGGCGGCGCCGTCGATGATCGCGCCGTCCACGATGCTGTCCGGCGGCAGCGGCTCGGTGCCGAACCCGGTGACTTTGTAGCTCTTGCCGGACGCCTTCAGCTCGACCGCCTTGACGGCGCTCGAGCCAATGTCCAGACCGACGAGTGCTTTCGCTCTGCGAAACACCGTTCCTGCGTCCTATCTTGCGAATCCGCGCAACTGGTTGTTGTTAGAGCCGTTTACGCCAACAGCACGACGGGCGGAGTGATTTGCGAGACACTCCCAAACAATCCCGTCGCACGCTTTATCGGCACGAACCCCAGCGCAAGTGAGGTGCCACGCGCGCGTGGCGACCAAAATTGGAAGAAGTGCGCAAGAGTGGGATCTGATTCGCGCTTGGGCGGGGGAAGGGGGAATAAAAAAGCACGGATTGGTCATGGCGAATACAGTTCTGTAATCTTGACAATACCGCTAATTGCCGGTATCCTTTCGGTTTGCCGTCCTCGTGATTGGCGCTGAAAGGGATCCCATGCGTTCGTTTGTTCCCACTGCTGGCAGTGTGGAGCGGCAGTGGCACGTCATCGACGCCGAAGGCAAGGTCCTCGGACGCGTGTCGACGGAGGCCGCCCGCCTCCTCCAGGGCAAGCACAAGGCGATCTACACGCCGTATATCGACACCGGCGATCACGTCGTGATCGTCAATGCGTCCAAGGTCAAGGTGACCGGCCGCAAGGAAGAACAGAAGCTGTACCGGTATCACTCCGGGTACGAGGGTGGCGTGCGCCAGGAGCGGCTGAAGGACGTCCGCGCCAAGCAGCCGACTCGCATCGTGGAGGAAGCCGTGCGCGGCATGCTCCCCAAGACCAAGATGGGCGAAGCCATGTGGCGCAAGTTGAAGGTGTACGCGGGGGCCGAGCACCCGCACGCCGCCCAGAAGCCGAAGGCGGTGCCCGCGAGCACGTCGCCCTTGGCGAAGACGGTCACTAGCAGGAGCGAGGTCGCATAAGTCGTGACAGCAGCAATCGAGTATTACGGCACCGGCCGGCGCAAGACATCGACGGCCCGCGTATTCCTGAGGCCCGGCACCGGGATCCTGACGATCAATTACAAGACTTTCGAGCAGGCCTTCCCCACCCAAGCGCATCGCACCCAGATCAAGCGGCCGCTTCTGATCACCGAAACCGCCGATAAGTTCGACGTGCTCGCGACGATCGCCGGGGGCGGCATCGCCGGCCAGGCCGGCGCGCTCCGCCTCGGCATCGCGCGCGCGCTCGTGAAGTACAACCTCGAGCTGCGGTCGCGGCTGAAAAAGGAAGGGTTCCTGACGCGCGACGCGCGCATCAAGGAGCGCAAGAAATACGGACAGAAGGGCGCGCGCAAGCGCTTCCAATTCAGTAAGAGATAGTTTCCAGCTTTGAGCGTCCGGCTTCCAGCCGGGAGCCGACGGCGTCTGGAGCTGGCAACGGGTAACTGGTAGCTTTTGTTTGGAGGGACTTTGAGCGGGATCGCGTTGAAGGACTTGCTGGAGGCTGGCGTCCACTTCGGACACCAGACGAAGCGCTGGAACCCGAAGATGAAGCAGTACATCTTCGGCCAGCGGAACGGGATCTACATCATCGACCTCGCCAAGACGGCCAAGCTGTTCCGCGACGCGGAAGCGTTCGTGCACAACCTGGCGGCTGAGGGACGGACGATCCTCTTCGTCGGGACGAAGCGTCAGGCCCAGGACGCGATCGCGGAAGAGGCCCAGCGCGCGGGGATGTACTTCGTCAACCAGCGCTGGCTCGGCGGCCTCCTGACCAACTTCACGACGATCCAGCGCAGCCTGGCCCGCCTCCGCGACCTCGAAGCGATGGAGACGGACGGCCGCTACGAGACGATCACGAAGAAGGAAATCGCGCAGGTCGAGAAGGAAAAGCGGAAGCTGCAGAAGAACCTCGAAGGCATCCGCAACATGTCCCGCCTGCCCGACGCGGTCTTCGTCGTCGACACCCGCAAGGAAAAGATCGCGGTCGACGAAGCGCGCAAGCTCAAGATTCCGGTCATCGGCGTCGTGGACACCAACTGCGATCCCGACGAGGTCGACTTCGTGATTCCCGGGAACGACGACGCGCTGCGGGCCATCCGCCTCTTCGCGTCCAGGATCGCCGACGCGGTCCTCGCCGGCCGCGGCATCCGCGAGTCGAGCCAGGCGGACGACGGCGGCGCGGACGGTGAGGGCAGCGACCACGGGCGCCGCGCGCCGCGGACGGCCGGGCCGGCGGCACCGACCCGCCGCGAACAGGCGACCACCCCGGCGGCGGTCTAATCGGGCTTTGGACTTTAGGCTTTAGGCTTTAGGCTTTAGGCTTTAGGCGCGCCGGCCTGGACGATGGGCCGGCGTTTTCGTGTACAGCTTCCAGCTCCCCGCTTCCAGCTTCCAGCTTCCAGCTCTGGAAAGGCTGGCAGCGCGGAGCTGGAAACCTGGAAACTTGGAGCGACGTAATGGAAATTTCTGCAGCAATGGTGAAGAAGCTCCGCGACGCGACGGGCGCGGGGATGATGGAGTGCAAGGGCGCGCTGACCGAGGCGAACGGCGACCTCGAGGCGGCGACCACCCTCCTCCGCAAGCGGGGGCTCGCCCAGGCGGCGAAGAAGGCCGGGCGCTCGACGTCCGAGGGGCTCATCGGGCACTACATCCACATGGGCGGCAAGATCGGCGTCCTCGTGGAGATCAACTGCGAGTCCGACTTCGTGGCGCGGACCGACAAGTTCCAGGAGCTCACCAAGGCCATCGCGATGCACATCGCGGCGGCGAACCCGACCTACCTCCGCCGCGAGGACGTGCCCGGCGAGATCCTCGCCCGCGAGCGCGAGATCTACACGGATCAGGCCAAGGACAAGCCCGCCAAGGTGATCGACAAGATCGTGGACGGCAAGTTGAACAGCTTTTACCAGCAGTTCTGCCTCATGGAGCAGGCGTCGGTCCGCGACCCGAACACGACGATCGCGCAGCTCGTGCAGGACGCCATCCGCCTCCTCGGCGAGAACATTACGGTGACGCGATTCGTGCGGATGAAGGTCGGCGAATCGGCCTGATATTTGCGATTGGTGATTGCAGATTGCAGATTGCAGATTGACGATTGAAGATTGCCGATTGGGGTACCACCAATCACCAATCGGAAATCGCCAATCCGTTTAATCGCCGATCTGCAATCGCCGATCTTCACTATAAT
>DAIUEK010000083.1:0-7325 GCA_036845165.1 Vicinamibacterales bacterium
TCGGTCTTGTAGCCGCAGGCCGGGCAGCGCCACACCGCGTGCATCCGAAACATTTCGGCGCCGCACCGCTCGCACAGCACGCGGTGTGGCGCTGCCCGGCCTGCGGCTACAAGACCGACTGCTGCGGCTGGTAAACGGACGTGTATTCGGCATCTGAGTGATGGACCGCCTCGAGTCGCATATCGATCCGTCGAGCGAGGCCTTCCGGCGGAACCGCGAGCGGATGGCCGCGCTCGTCGCCGAGTTGCGCGAGCGCAGCGCGTCGGTCCACCAGGGTGGAGGCGAGAAGTACATCCAGCGCCACCGCGAGCAGGGGAAACTGCCGGTGCGCGAACGGATCGAGAAGCTCCTCGACGCCGGGTCGCCGTTCCTCGAGCTGTCGCGGCTGGCGGCGTGGGATCTCTACGAGAACGAGGCGCCCGCCGCCGGCATCGTCACGGGCATCGGCCGTGTCTCGGGACGCGAGGTGGTGATCGTCGCCAACGACGCCACCGTCAAGGGAGGGAGCTACCTGCCCATGACGGTGAAGAAACACGTCCGCGCGCAGGAAGTCGCGCTGCAGAACCGCCTGCCCTGCGTCTACCTCGTCGACTCGGGCGGCGCGTTCCTGCCACTCCAGGCGGAGGTATTTCCCGACCGGGATCACTTCGGCCGCATTTTCTTCAACCAGGCACGGATGTCGGCGGAGCGGATCCCGCAGATTGCCGTGGTCATGGGATCGTGCACGGCGGGAGGGGCCTACCTCCCGGCGATGTCGGATGAGACGGTGATCGTCCGCGGCACGGGGACGATCTTTCTCGGCGGTCCGCCGCTCGTGAAGGCGGCCACGGGAGAAGAGGTCACCGCCGAAGAGCTCGGCGGCGCCGACGTCCACACGCGCCTCTCGGGGGTCGCGGACTACCTGGCCGAAGACGACGAACACGCGCTCCATCTCGCCCGCACGATCGTCACGACGCTCAATACCGCGAAACGGATGCCGGCGGACGTCATCGCCGTCGAAGAGCCCGCCTACGATCCGCAGGAGATCTACGGCATCGTCAGCGCCGACACGCGCAAGCCATACGAGGTCCGCGAGATCATCGCGCGGCTCGTCGACGGCTCACGCTTCGATGAGTTCAAGGAGCGGTACGCGACGACGCTGGTCACGGGATTCGCGCGGATTCACGGGTTCCTGGTCGGCATCATCGCGAACAACGGCGTCCTGTTCTCCGAGTCGGCGCTCAAGGCCACGCATTTCATCGAGCTGTGCAACATGCGCGGCGTGCCGCTCATCTTCCTGCAGAACATCACCGGCTTCATGGTCGGGCGCCAGTACGAGCGCGGAGGGATCGCGAAGGACGGCGCCAAGATGGTGCACGCGGTGGCGAATTCGGTCGTGCCGAAGTTCACCGTGATCATCGGCGGCTCGTTCGGCGCGGGCAACTACGGCATGTGCGGGCGGGCGTACGAGCCGCGGCTCCTCTGGATGTGGCCCAACGCGCGGATCTCGGTGATGGGGGGAGAGCAGGCGGCGGCCGTGCTGACCACCGTCAAGCGCGACCAGCTGGGTCGAGACGGAAAGTCGCTGGGCGCCGACGAGGAAGCGGCGATTCGTCAGCCGATTCTCGAGAAATACGACCGCGAGGGCTCTCCGTATTACTCCACCGCGCGGCTCTGGGACGACGGGATCCTCGATCCGGCCCAGACGCGCCAGGCGCTCGCGCTCGGCCTGTCCGCGGCGTTCAACGCCCCGATCCCGGACGCGAAGTTCGGCATCTTCAGGATGTAGAAGGATTACGACAATGGCCGACGGCCTGACACCAAGGTCACAAAGACACGAAGACACAAAGCTCTTTGTGACTTCGTGCCTTCATGAGCTTTGTGAAAGAGCCTGCGTCGTGACAAGCAGATGCTGTTAATCGAACAAGACGGTCCAATTGCGCGCGTCACACTGAATCGCCCCGAAGTCCGGAACGCCTTCGACGAGGCGCTCATCGCGGAACTGACGACGTGGGCGGAGGGAGTCACGGCGGACGGCCCGGCGCGCGTGGCCGTGCTTGCCGGCGCGGGGAAGATGTTCTGCGCGGGGGCGGACCTGGCCTGGATGTCGAAGATGGCCGCGTATACGCACGAGGAGAACGTCCGCGATGCGCAGGCCATGTCCCGGATGTTCGACGCGCTCGACCACCTGCCGATTCCGCTCATCGGGCGGGTCCACGGGGCCGCGCTCGGCGGGGGGGTCGGGCTCGCCGCCGTCTGCGACATCGTGGTGGCGTCGGAAGATGCGGCGTTCGCGTTCACCGAGGTGAAGCTCGGGATCCTGCCGGCCGTGATTTCGCCGTATGCCCTCGCCAAGATCGGCCGGTCGGCCGCGCGGGAGCTGTTTCTCACGGGTGCGCGCTTCTCGGCGGCGCGCGCCAGGGAGATCGGCCTCGTGCACGCGATCGGCCCCGAGAGCGAGATCGATCGCCTGATCGCGAAATACGTCAACGACCTGGTGACGTCCGCCCCGCAGGCGGTCGCCGCGGCGAAGCAGCTCATTGCCGAGGTCTCGACGCGCACCCGAACGAGCGCGACGGAGTACACGATCGACGCGATCGCCGAGCGCCGCGCGTCGCCGGAAGGACAGGAAGGCATGAGCGCGTTCCTGGCCAAGCGCCCCCCCTCATGGATATCACGCGGCTCCTCGTAGCCAATCGCGGGGAGATAGCGCTCCGCATCATCCGCGCGTGCCGGGAGATGGGCATCGAGACGGTCGCCGTCTATTCCGACGCGGATGCGACGGCGCGTCACGTGCGCGCCGCCGATTTCGCCATCCGCATCGGACCCGCACCGCCAAGCGAGAGTTACCTGAAGATCTCCACGGTCATCGACGCGGCGCGCGCCGCGGGCGCCGACGCGGTGCATCCCGGCTACGGATTCCTGTCCGAGCGCGCGGCGTTCGCCGACGCGTGCGTCAGCGCCGGCCTGGTTTTCGTCGGCCCGCCGGCCGCCGCGATCGAGCGGATGGGATCCAAAATCGGCGCGCGAGCGCGGCTGGAGAAAGCCGGCGTCCCCCTCGTCTCCGGGCGCGCGCCCGAAGATCAGAGCGATGGCGGGATCGCCGCGGCGGCACAGGAGATCGGATTTCCCGTCCTGATCAAGGCCTCCGCGGGCGGCGGTGGCAAGGGCATGCGTGAGGCGCGCGACGCGAAAACGCTGGCGCAGGCAATCCCCGCCGCGCGGCGGGAGGCCCAGTCCGCCTTTGGCGACGGCACGCTCTACGTCGAGCGTCTGATCGAGCGGCCGCGCCACGTCGAGATCCAGATCGTCGCCGACGACCATGGGAACGCCGTCCATCTCTTCGAGCGCGAGTGCTCGGTTCAGCGCCGGCACCAGAAGATTATTGAGGAGAGCCCATCGCCCGTGCTGACGCCGGCGATCCGCGAGCGTATGGGAGCCGCGGCGGTCGCGGCGGCGCAGACCGCCGGATACCGGAACGCCGGCACCATCGAGTTCCTGCTCGACGGCCAGGGCGATGACGCCAGGTTCTATTTCCTGGAGATGAACACCCGCCTCCAGGTCGAACATCCGGTGACGGAGCTCGTGACCGGAACCGATCTCGTGCGCGCGCAGTTGCTGGTCGCGATGGGCCACCCGCTCCCCTGGCGGCAACAGGACCTCTGCCAGCGCGGTCACGCGATCGAGTGCCGCGTCTACGCCGAAGACCCGGCGAACGGATTCCTTCCGCAGGCCGGTCCGCTCCGTCTCTACCGCGAACCCTCCGGACCCGGCATCCGGATCGACAGCGGCGTCGAGGAAGGAGCCGACGTGCCGGTCCAGTACGATCCGATGCTGGCCAAGCTCATCGCCTCAGCCGAAACGCGGGACCTGGCGATCGCCCGCGCGGCCGCCGCGCTGCGCGCGTTTCCGATCCTGGGCGTCCGCACCAACGTGCCGTTCCTCATCAAGATCCTCGAACATCCGGCGTTCCGCGCCGGGGACCTGCACACCGGCTTCGTCGACGACCACCTGGCGGCGCTCCTGGAGGCGCCCGCGCCGTCCGACGTCGTGCTCGCCGCCGCGGCGTTCGCGACGAGCAATGCGAGCGAAGCAGGCGGGGGGGGCCCGCAACAGACAGGCGGGCGGAGCCCGCAGCAACTGATCAATGACCCCTGGTCGCGGCTCACGGGATGGGGACGATGACGGAGCCGAAGATCTCGGTCACCCCTGGTGGGTCGGCCGGTGAGCTGATCGTCCGGGACGGCGACCGCGTCGAGCAGGTGTTCGCCGTGACGGACGGCGACAAGACGTGGGTATTCCATGACGGCCTCGTCCACGAAATCATCGCCGAGGGTGGCAACGCTCGAAGGCGCGGCGCCCACGCCCAGGGCTCGCTGACCGCGCCGATGCCGGCGACCGTCATCGCGATCAAGGTGGCGGCCGGCGACGCCGTGACGCGCGGAGACATTCTCGTCGTCCTCGAGGCCATGAAGATGGAGCTGCCGGTGCGCGCCCCGGGCGACGGCCGGGTCAAGGCGATACACTGCCGTCCCGGCGACCTCGTGCAGCCGGAGACCAGCCTGATCGATCTCGAATGACACGCCCTTCACGCGTCACGCTCGTCGAGGTCGGACCGCGCGATGGGCTCCAGCACGAAGCCGCGCGGATCGCGACCGCCGACAAGATCGCCTTCGTCGAGCTCCTGAGCGAGGCCGGCCACAAGGTCATCGAGGTGTCCGCCTTCGTCAGCCCGACGTGGGTGCCGCAGATGGCGGACGCGGCGGAGGTGTTCGCGGGCATCGCGCGGCGCCCCGGCACGCGGTACACGGCGCTCGTCCCAAACCTGGCCGGCCTGGCCCAGGCGATCGAGGCCAAGGTCGACGAAGTCGCGATCTTCGCCGCCGCGTCTGAAGCCTTCAGCCGGAAGAACATCGGCCAGGGCATCCAGGAATCACTCGGCGCCTACAGGACAGTCTGCGAGCGCGCAAAAGCCGCACGCCTCCCCGTCCGCGCCTACGTCTCGACCGCGTTCGGATGTCCGTTCGAAGGCGCCGTCCCGCCCGCCGCGGTGGCAGACATCTCGGCGGCGCTCATCGAGATGGGCGCCTACGAAGTCGCGATCAGCGACACCATCGGCATCGCCCACCCGGGCCAGGTGCCGCAGGTCGTCGAGGCGGTCGCCAAGCGGGTGCCGATCGATCGCATCGCCCTGCACTTCCACGACACGCGCGGCACGGCCCTCGCGAACGTCCTCATGGCGCTCGAGCTGGGGATCACGACCTTCGACGCCTCGGCCGGCGGCCTCGGCGGCTGCCCCTACGCGCCGGGCGCCACGGGGAATCTCGCGACCGAGGATCTGCTCTACATGCTCGACGGCCTCGGCATCGAGACCGGCGTCAGGCTGGACAAGGTCCTGGAGGCGTCGCGCTTCATCGAGCAGACACTCGGCCACCCCCTCGCCTCGCGCTACGCGGCGGCCGTCCGACCGTGAGGTTGCCTGGTGATCACGGGAACGGAAGAGGAACACAGAGGCACGGAGCGCACAGAGACGCACAGAGGAAGAGCCCGCAGATCGTAGCGGCGGTCGGCGGTCCTGCACCGCGCTCTCTGTGTCCTCTGCGGCCCTGTGTTGGATGTTTTTCGTGGACGTGACCGTCGTCGCATCGGGAGGCCGCAAGGGGACCGCTAGGCTCTGTTACAGAGAGGACCGATCGTGGCGAGGAGCCGGTCGAAGTCGACGGGTTTGACGAGCCAGCCGTCGACGGCGATGGGGCGAATTTCGTCCCTCGGGCCGGCGGCCGTGACGACCACGACGGGGATGTTGGAGAACCGCGGATCGTTCGCCTGCGCCTCGCGGAACTGCCAGCCGTTCATGACCGGCATCATCAGGTCCAGCAGGATCACGCACGCGGCGGCGTCGGCCTGGAGCGCCTCGAGCGCGAGCTGACCGTTCGCGGCGGTGCGAACGGCGAAGCCTTCGAGCTCGAGAAATCTCTCGAGCATCTCGCGCGTATCGGCGTCGTCCTCGACGATCATCACGGAAGCCATGAATGCGGTCAGGCCGAGCGACGGCCGCGGGCCTCCGTAATGAGTGCCTTCAGGGTGCGTTCGAGCTCGTCCTGGTCGCAGGGCTTGAGCATCACCGCATCGCAGCCCGCGCGCTCGGCTCGCGGGGAATCCTGGGTAAACGGCGCATAGCCCGTCACGGCGAGGATTGGGATGCCGCTGGTGCGGGGATCGCTTTTGAGGCGTCGGGTCAATTCGTATCCATCGATCCCTGGAAGATTCAGATCGGTCAGGATCGCGTCCGGCCGCAGGTCGAACGCACGCTCGAGCGCCTGCAGGCCGTTATGCGCCTGTTCGACGCGGAACCCGGCGTCCCGGAGCCATTCTCCGAAGAGAAGGCGACCGTCCCGGTCGTCTTCGACCAGGAGCACGAGTGACCGCTCGGACGACAGGCTCACCTCGGGACTCTCTCCCGGCAGTATATCAACGGCTCTGCCGAGGAAGACCGACGAGCGCCAGATAGTCCCCTTTCGGGCTGACAGCAAGGCGCGTGACCCCGACCAAGCTGAGCCGTTCGAGCGTCACGACTTCCGTCCACCCCGATTGCCCGCGCTTCCAGGAATACAGGACGCCTCCCTTCACCATCAGCAGCGTGCCGTCCGGCGTCCACGCGCAGTCCGCCTCGGTGCTCCCGGCGACCGCGGGAGTCAGGACCGTCGTCGCGCCCGTCGCGGGATCGAGTTCCTTGATGACGAGGGTCGCGGTGTCGCCCGATCGCTCGCGCTGCACGAAACTGATCGAGCTGACCGGCGTGCTGCCGGGGATCCGCTGGATCGATCGGCCGATGTCGCTGGCGATCACGCGCGCCGTGCCGGTGCGCGTGTCGGCGAGCTGCAGCGTCGCCGGCTGACCGAGCACGAACAGCGCGAGCGTGTGATCGTCGGCCCACGCGTGATATCCCACCGGCTTCACGTTGTCGAGGACGACGCGCGGATCGCGGCCGTCCGCCGTGAACTGCCAGAGGCGTTGGGTGTTGTTCCCATCGAGCTCGACCCGGATGACGGAGAGGTTTCCCGCCGGCGTCACCGTCGGCGAGTACTCGCTCTCCGGCGTCCTCGTCACCTGGACTATCTGCCCTGCCCTGAGCCCTGTCGAGGGGTTCGCGGCGATGTCGTACTTATAGATGTCGGTCTGCGTGGCGCCTGCCCCGCCTGCCCTGAGCTCCGTCGAAGGGAGCGCAGTCGAAGGGCCGCCGCGCACCGACGTAAACAGCACGCCCTTGCTGTCCGGGGTGAAGAAGGGCTGGTTGTCGTAGCCCGGGTTATTCGTAATGTCGACGGCCGGCCCGATCTCGATCG
>DAIUEK010000084.1:0-7320 GCA_036845165.1 Vicinamibacterales bacterium
TGCGTGTACACGCTGCTCTGTCGCGTCCATCCGGAAATGGAGGGCTACATCGTCGTGCTGCAGAACCCGTTCTTCGCCGTGACCGGCAAGGACGGGCACTACACGATCGACGGCGTGCCGCCTGGCAGCTACACGCTCGCGGTGTGGCATGCGAAGGCGAAGGCGCCGGGCAAGCCGGTGACCGTGCAGGCCGGCGCGCCGGTCACGGTCGACTTCGTGCTCGCCAAGTAGGCGCTCCGTGGCCGCACGCGCCTACCAGACGGTCGTTCCGACGTTCCAGTACTTTCTGGACCTGGTGCCCTGCCGGTCGGGGTGCCCCGTGCGGACCAACGCCGGCGGCTACGTGCGCGCCGTGGCCGAGTGGGACACGACACGCGGGTACGCCATCGCGCGCGCGCCCAATCCCCTGGCGTCGGTCTGCGGCCGGATCTGCGCGCATCCCTGTGAAACCAACTGCCGCCGCGGCGTGATCGATCAGCCCATCTCCATTCGTGGTCTCAAGCGCACGCTGACGGAACGGCACGGCGTCGAAAACGCGCTGGGGCAGCCACCGGTCCCCGCGCGGCCGCTCGGTCTGGCGGTCAAGCGCGACGGCACGCCACTCAAGGTCGCCGTGATTGGCGCGGGACCGGCCGGGTTGAGCTGCAGCCACGATCTCGCGCTGCTCGGATACGGCGTCACGCTGTTCGATGCCGCGACGGTGGTGGGCGGGATGTTGTACCAGGGCGTGCCGGAGTATCGCCTGCCGCGGGACCTGATCCGCGCGGAGGTCGATCAGATTCTCGCCCTCGGCGTCGAGTTGAAGCTCTCCTGGCGCCTCGGCCGCGACTTCACCATCAGCGATCTTCGGCGCAACGGCTACGCGGCCGTGTTCCTGGCACTCGGCGCCATGCGCGGCCGCGATTTGAACATCCCGGGAGCGGACCTCGACGGCGTCATCAACGGCGTCGACTTTCTGCTCAACGCCAACCTCGGCTACCGGGTCGTGCTCGGCGAGCGTGTCGCGGTGATCGGCGGCGGCAACGTCGCGATCGACGTCGCGCGGACGGCGCTGCGCTACGCCTCCGACACGCAGGCGGCCATTCCCGAGGGCGCCCAACAGCTCCTGCAATCCTGGGGCTACGACAACCAGTTCATCGACGCGGCGCGCACCGCCCTCCGGCTTGGCGCGCGACACGTGACGATGCTGTCGCTCGAATCACGGACTCAGATGCCCGCGGACCGGGAAGAGATTCTCGAAGCCGAGCAGGAAGGCGTGACGCTCTTGCCGGGGCGTGGCCCAAAGGCCATTCTTGGCGAGGCCGGACGCGCCGTCGGCCTGGAGACCCTGGAGGTCGCGTCGGTGTTTGACGCGACGGGACGCTTCAACCCGACCTTCGTGCCGAACAGCGAGCACCGCATCGCGGCCGACACGGTCATCCTGGCCGTCGGCCAGCAGCCGGACACGAGCTGCCTCGCCGGGGACTCGGCCATCACGATTACGCCGCGCGGTCTCGTGGCCGTTGACCCGACGACCCTTGCCACGACGATGGAGGGCGTGTATTGCGGCGGTGACCTCGCCTTCGGCCCGCGGATCGTGATTGAGGCCGAAGCCGACGGCAAGCGGGCCGCCCTCGCGATCCACGAGCACCTGGGTGGTGGCGTGGTCCCGCGGGCGCGGAGCCGGTTCCGCCCGATCGCGCTCGACAGGTCCGGCGATCACTACGACCGCGTCCCGCGACAAAGCGTGCCGGTGCTGCCGGTGGCCCGCCGAACGGGATTTCGCGAGGTCGAGGAGGGTTTCGGCGAGGCTCAGGCACGGCTCGAGGCCTCGCGGTGTCTCTGGTGCAATGTCGAGACGATCTTCGATTCGGATCGGTGCATCCTCTGCAGCGCGTGCGTCGAGATTTGTCCGGAAGCCTGCCTCGCGCTCGTGCCGGTGTCGCGGCTCCAGGGCATTCCTGACATCGCGGCGTTACACGCCGCGCTCGCGGGCGACGGGGACGCGGCGGCCATCGTCAAGGATGAAGAGCGGTGCATTCGATGCGGGCTCTGCGCGGTGCGCTGCCCGACGGGCGCCATCACGATGGAAGCGCTGGAGATCGATGAATCGCCAGAGACCGCGCTCGGTTTATTTCACGAGCGCATGAGTGAGCGGCATCCATGAACACAGACACGCAGAAGCCCAGCGGCGCACCGGGTGAACCGGCGCGCCGCGCGTTCTTCCTGGCCGGCGTCGGCGCGCTGGCCGTAGCCACGGCTGGATTCGCAGCCGCCACGTTCCGGTTTTTCCTGCCGAACGTGCTCTACGAGCCGTCGCGGCGATTCACGATCGGCCGGCCCGAGGACTTCCCGCAGGGCGCGCCCACGTTTCTCCCGGACCGCCGGATCTTCGTCTTCAACGGCGCGGAGGGCTTCTACGCGATCTCCTCCGTGTGCACGCATCTCGGCTGCAACGTGAGGAAGGGCGGACCGGGCTTCACGTGCCCGTGCCATGGCAGCCAGTACGACGAGAACGGCCACGTCGTGCATGGGCCCGCGCCGGCGTCCCTCGCGTGGTACGAGCTCAGTGTCACCCCGCGCGCCCAGCTGCTGGTCGATCAGGACCGGCTCGTGAAGCCCGATTTCCGGCTGCGGGTGTGATGATGGCGGAGCGCCTGACGATTCGGCAACGGACCCTCACCCGAGGGCGTACCCTCGTCCGATCGGCGTTGCGCATCGGTTGGCCGCGGACCGACAAGGATCGCGCGGCGGTGATGATCTCGAGCCTCTTTCTGCACATCCATCCGGCGCGTGTCAGCCGTCACGTGCTTCGTCCGTCCTATACGCTCGGCCTGGGTCTCATTTCCGCCATCCTCTTCGCGGTGCTGACGGTGACCGGCCTGGCGCTGATGTTCTACTACGTGCCCTACCCGCCGGAAGCCTACCGCAGCATGAAGGACCTCCAGTTCGTCGTGACCTTCGGCATCATCCTGCGCAACATGCACCGCTGGTCGGCCCACGCCATGGTGGCGGTGGTCTTCTTCCACCTGTGCCGCGTGTTCTGGACCGGCTCGTACAAAGCGCCGCGGGAGTTCAACTGGGTCGTGGGCGTCGTGCTGTTCCTGCTGACGCTGCTGCTCTCGTTCACCGGCTACCTGCTGCCGTGGGATCAGCTCGCGTTCTGGGCGATTACCGTCGGGACCAACATCGCGGCCTATGCGCCGGTGGTGGGCGACCAGACCAAGTTCCTGCTGCTCGGCGGACACGTCATCGGTCCGATGACGCTGCTCCGGTTCTACGTCATGCACTGCGTCCTGCTGCCGCTCGCGATGGCGATGCTCGTGTCGCTGCACGTCTGGCGCGTGCGGAAAGACGGCCTGAGCGGCGCGCCGCGGCTGGACCAGCCCGTCGAAGAAACGGCCGGCGCGTTTCCCGCGTCAACCAAGACCTACGGCCTGATGGCGCTGACCAGGCGTCCGACCGTGTCGGTGGAAGCCCGCGATCCCAACGACGAAGTGTTCGCATGGCCCCACCTGCTCTACCGCGAGTTGCTCGTCACGGTGGCGGTGGTCGTCGCCCTGCACGTGGTCTCGTTGTTGTTCACGGCGCCGCTCGAGGGGATTGCCGACCCGACGCGAACGCCGAACCCCGCCAAAGCGCCGTGGTACTTCCTGGGCCTCCAGGAGCTGGTCTCTCACTCGGCGTTCATCGGCGGCGTACTCGTGCCGGCCCTGATCGTGCTCGCGCTCGTGGTGCTGCCGTACCTGGATCGTCGTCCTGATGGTGTGGGCCGCTGGTTCGCGCCCGAGCGCCGTGTGGCCAACACGATCTTCACCACCATCGCGGCCATCGCCATCGTCCTCACGGTCATCGGGACGTTTTTCCGCGGACCGAACTGGGCGTGGGTGTGGCCGTGGTGAGGAAGGTGCCGCATGCGTGAGCCGCAGATCGCTCCGCCCAGGCTGCACGTCGTCTTTGCCGCGCTGGGGCTTGCGTTTCTCGCGATCTTCTCCTGGGTGTTCTTTCACGAGGAGGGCGCGGAATGGCGCGCGGCTCAGATGCACTTTCGCCAGATCGAGTCGCGCGTGAAGAACCCGCACCAGCTTGCGCAGGCGGCAACCGTCGGCGGGCTGCGGCAGATCTGGCTCCCCGAGCTCGACCGCGTCGATCGCTGCACGACCTGTCACCTCGGCATTGACGATCCGGCGTTCGCCGGTGCGCCGGCGCCATTCGCGGCGCATCCCGGGACCTGGCTCGCCACGCATCCGACGGACCGGTTTGGTTGCACCACGTGCCATGACGGGCAAGGCGAGGCGACCGACAACCTGTACGCCGCGCACCGGCCGACGCCACTCTTCGATCGGCCGATGCGTCCGCTCGAAACGATCGAGGCGAACTGCGGCACCTGCCACCGATCGCTCGAGCCGCCCGAGGCGCCGCGGCTCGAAGAAGGCCGCCGGCTGATTGCCGCGTCCGGTTGCGTGAGCTGCCACGAGATTCCCGGCTTCGAAGGCCTGACGTTCAGCGGGCCCGCGCTCGATAGCCTTGGCAACAAGATCCGGCCGGCGTGGCTGGGCGGGTGGCTGCACGATCCGAAGAGCTACCTGCCGCGCTCGAAGATGGGCGATTTCCGGTTGAGCGCCGAGGAGATCGCCGGCCTCCAGGCATTCCTCCTCTCGCTTCGCGCCCAGCTCCCGCTCGACAGCACGGGCATCGAGTGGAGTCGCGCCAACGCGGAGACCGGGCGCGCGCTCTTCGGCGAGCTGCGCTGCGTGACGTGCCACTCCGTCGAGGGCCGCGGCGGCACGATGGGCCCGGAACTCGCGAAAATCGGCGACAAGGTCAGGCGCGACTGGCTGTTCAGCTTTCTGAAGGACCCGCATCGGGCGCAGCCCGACACGGCGATGTTGCAGTATCGCCTGGCCGACGACCAGATCCGCGATGTCACGACGTTTCTCCTACAGGAATACCGAACCGGTGACGCGGGTCCGGAGCCGCCGCCGCCCTCCGCGGATCCGCAAGCCGTCGCGGCGGGCCGCGCGACCTTCATCAAACGCGGCTGCCCGAGCTGTCATCGCCTGGAGGGTATCCCCAATCCGGGGCGCCTCGGACCCAGCCTGGCCGGCGTCGCCGACCGAGACCCCGATCAGCTGACGTACGGACCACGCTTCGTCCGCCGCACGATCGACAACTACATCTTCCTGAAGCTGGAGCAGCCCGATGCGCTCGTCCAGCCCTCGCTGATGCCCACGTTCCGCTTTACGCCGGCTGAAGCCGCCCGCATCACGCTGGCGCTCATCGGCCTTCGGAAGACGGAGCTGCCCGCGTCCTACGTGATCAAGCATGAGCCGCCGCCCGCGTACCGCCCCGCCGGCCCCTTCGGCGAGCTGGTGACGCGCTACCGGTGTTTGAGCTGTCATTCGATTCAGGGATCCGGCGGCACGCTGTCCACCGTGCCGTTCGATCGCATCGGGAGCCAGTTGCAGCGCGATTACATCGCGACGTACCTGCTGAATCCCGGAGCCGTGCGCGTGAGTGTGGAAGCACGCATGCCGGTGTTCCACATGCTGAAGGACGAGTCGCAGACGATCGCCAGCTATTTCGACTCGGTGTTTCGTGATGACGGTCTCGACCGGTACGACGCGCGGTTCACGCCGGCGGAAGAGCGGCGCGGCGGCGAGCTGTACGCCCAGTTCGGCTGTGCGGGATGTCATCAGATCGCCACGAAGGGCGGGTACGTCGGTCCGGATCTCTCGAACACCGGCCGCCGCGTGAAGCCCGGATGGATTGCGGCGTGGCTCACCTCGCCGGAGAAGTACAAGCCCGGGACCTTGCAGCCCGACTACGGACTGTCGGCGACCGACGTGCGCGCGCTGACGGCCTACCTGAGCGGGCTCGGCCGTGAGACCCATACGGGATCCGGCAGTCAGCCGGGTAGCCGGGAGCCTCGCTGAGGGGAGTTGTGAGAAGCCCACACCCAAGCCTCGACACGGTCACCACCGAGCGACACTCCGGCCCGCGCTCTCGCGTTGGCGGACGGTTCTGGTGGACGCTCGGTGTCATCGTGATTGGCGTCAGCCTCGTCGGATGCCGCCGTTCCGCCGCGCCGCCGCCGGGTGACCCAATGCTGGAGGCCATTCGCGCCGAAGAACGCGCGGCTGGACACAGCTATGCCGAGGGCCAGGGCCGGCAACTGTTTCGGCAGTACTGCACCACCTGTCACGGTGACGAGGGGAAAGGCGATGGACAGAATGCCTCAAACCTCAGCCCTGCGCCGCCGGACTTCACCACGTCGAAGCGTCTGCAGGACGCGGACTACGTGCGACGCGTGATCGCTCAGGGAAGCGCCGCGGTGGGACGGTCGCCGCTCTCGCCGCCCTGGGGCAGAAGCCTGCGGCCGCAGGAAATCGAATACCTGGCGGCCTACTGCCACGCGCTGGCGTCAAAGAGGCCCTGACCGGCGCCCGCGGCTCCTGCCGGCGCGCCCGGCGGAATTGCCCTGAATTACCCCTCGTGCGAGCTGTGGCGGGCGGCGACGTAGCCGTTGCGGGCGCGGACCTTGTAGGCGGGATTGGTCATCCGCACGCGGATGCTGTGGTACTGGCCGTCGCCCGGATGCGCTGACGAGTAGCCAAGCACGTACTGGCTGTTGAGCTCTTCCGCGATGCTGGCAGTCGCGGCTTCGATCTCCGCGGTGTCGCGCACGACCTCGGTCCGGCCGCCGCTCTGTCCGGTTATCTCGTTCAGTGTCTGCACGTTCACGCGCCTGGCGATCGGCTGTGGCTCCGGCGTGTCGATCGCAATCGCGTACACGAACGCGTCGCTGCGGATGAGTGCCGGGCGGAGGTCGTGCAGCGTGGTGTCGCTCGCGGTGTCGGCGCCGTCGGTGATGAGGACGAGCGCGGCGCGCTCGCGCGGACGATGATCGATGAAGGGGAGCGCGGCGACCACCGCGTCGTAGATGGCGGTGCCTCCCGTCGGCCGCAGCTTCTCGAGCGCCTCGTGGACGCCGTCGGGCGTCGACTTCCACCCGAAGAGCACGCGCGACTCGTGGTTGAACGCCATGACGAAGAACGCGTCGGTGGGCGCCAGCAGCGTGAGCAGGAAGCGCTCGACCGCGGTCTCGGCGTCCTTGATGCGCCGGCCGAACATGCTGTCGCTGATGTCGAGAAGGAGCCCGAGGCCGAGCGGTACGCGCTCGTGGGTGAACTGGGAGATCGGCAGGCGCTCGCCGTCTTCGTAGACTTCGAACGCTTCGCGCGGGAGGCCGGTGACGAGCTTCCCGTCGGCGTCGCGCACCGTGGTCGTGACCACGGTCAGTTCGACGCTGGATCGCAGGAGGGTCTTGTCGCGCTGCGC
>DAIUEK010000085.1:0-1639 GCA_036845165.1 Vicinamibacterales bacterium
TCGTGCGAATCGCATCCAGGCCCGACTCGCTGCCGAGCGTCAGGTCCACGAGGGCAATATCGAAGGACTCGGCCGCGATGGCGAGCCGTGCCGCCGCCAGCGTCGACGCCGTGCGCGTGGCGTACTGACGCGCCTGCGCATTGAGCTCGAGCAGCGTCAACAGGTCCCGGTCGTCTTCGATAATGAGTAAGGTCAGGGGCGTCACAGCCTCCGATGGAGCAAGACAGGGGCCGCATCCGCACACGGGCAAATCGGTGGAAACGGGCGCAACGCTCGCGGAGGCGCGCGGGAGAGGGGCCGAGGCGTTTCAGGGGTGAAACGCCTCGTGTTTCAGATCTGGTGTTTCTTCATCAGTCGCCACAGCGTGGTGCGGCTGACCTGCAGCTCGCGGGCGCTGGCCGACACCTCGCCGTGATTGCGCGCCAGGGTGGCGACGATCATCTCGCGCTCGGCGCGCTCGCGCGCGGCGGCGACCGATCCGTCGGCGGCGGCCGCGTTGGGATCGATCGCGGGCGCGAACAGCTCTTCCGGCAGGTCGGCGGGCTCGACGATGGCGCCCCGCGCGACCGCCACCGCGCGCTGGATCACGTGTTCGAGCTGCCGGACGTTGCCTGGATAGTCGTATGCGACGAGCGCGGCGCGCGCGGCGGCGCTCACACCGGTGACGCCGGCGGGCGGCCCCACTCGCTCGAGGAAGAAATCCAGCAGCCGCTCGATGTCCCCCGGCCGTTCGCGCAGCGGCGGCAGGTGAATGCGATGGACGTTGAGGCGATAGAAGAGATCGCTGCGAAACGTCCCGGCGTCGACCGCGGCCTGCAGATCGGAGTTCGTCGCGGCCACGAAGCGCACGTCCACGTGCCGCGGGTCGTTCTCCCCGATGCGGCGGACCTCGCCGGCCTCGAGCGCCCGCAGCAGCTTCGCCTGCACGGCCGGCGCCATCGTCCCAATCTCGTCGAGAAAGAGCGTGCCGCCGTTGGCGTGCTCGACGAGGCCGGCGCGCGCCCCGGCCGCTCCGGTGAACGCGCCGCGCGCATGGCCGAAGAGCTCGTTCTCGAGCAGCGAGTCGGTGAGCGCGGCGCAGTTCAGCGCGACGAACGGCCGCGAGGCGCGCGCGCTGCCGGCGTGGAGCGCCCGCGCCACAAGCTCCTTGCCGGTGCCCGTTTCGCCGGTCACGAGGACCGTGCCCGGGGCCGCGGCGGCGCGCACGATCAGATCCTTCACCCGGAGCATCGGCTCGCTCTCACCCACGAGCGTATCCACCGTGCTGGTGCCCCGGATGTGGCGTTGCAGCAGATCGACCTGCCGCGCCAGTTGCCGCCGATCGGCGGCCGATCGGACGCGCATCAGCAGCTCGTCGCGGAAGAACGGCTTCTGCACGAAGTCCACCGCGCCGAGCTTCATCGCTTCCACCGCCGTGTCGACCGTCCCGAACCCGGTCATGACGATGAAGGCGGAGTCGACGTGCTGGTCCCGCAGCCGCTTCAGAACTTCGATGCCCGAGATGCCGGGCATGCGCATGTCGGACAGGATGACGTCGTAGACGTTCCCCTTCGCGGCCGCGACCCCCTCCTCGCCGGTGGGGGCCGTCTCGACGTTGTATCCCGCGCCCCGGAGCATGCGCGCCATGCTGTCGCGGACC
>DAIUEK010000085.1:1739-7314 GCA_036845165.1 Vicinamibacterales bacterium
GTGCTGCTGACGGCGACGGGATGCGCCGTGCCGCCCGTGCGCGTGACGATGCCGTCGGGCGCGGGGCGGCCGACGGCGCTGACCATCCGCGTGCAGGTGCGCGAAGGCAACGCGCGCGTCGTGCGCGAGGTCCCCCTCGAGGACTACGTCGCGATCACCGCCCTGTCCGAAGTGCACCCCGAGACGAACGACGACGGCGTGGCGGAGCGCATGTTCGAAGTGCAGGCGGTGATGGCGCGCACCTACGCGGTGTCGAATCGCGGCCGCCACGCGAAGGACGGCTTCGACCTCTGCTCCACCACCCACTGCCAGTTGTATGAACCGGCGCGCCTCAGGACGTCGCGCTGGGCGTCGGTCGTGCGCGGCGCCGTGGCGAAAACCGCCGGCGAGCTGATCTGGTTCGCGGGCGCCCCGGCGCGCGCGGTGTTCCATGCGGACTGCGGCGGCCATACGAGCGACGCGGCCGCTGTGTGGGGCGGCCTCGCCCCTGCGTATCTTTCGGGACACCGCGACAGCGGGCCCGCGGGAGCGGCCCACACCGAATGGACCTTCGAAACGCGCACGGCCGCGCTGCGCGCCGCGCTCAACGCCGATCCCCGGACGGCCGTCGGCGCCCGGCTCGATCGCATCGAGGTCGCGGGGCGTGACGGCGCGGGACGCGCGGAAAAGATCCTGCTCCGCGGCAGCAGGACTTTCGTCGTCCGCGGCGAGATCTTCCGCGAGGTGCTGACCCGCGCGCTCGGCGTCAAGACCGTGCGCAGCACGCTCTTCTCGGTCAGGAAGACGCGCGACATGTTCGTGTTTTCAGGAAAAGGCTTCGGCCACGGCGTCGGCCTCTGCCAGGCAGGGGCCCTCGCGAGATTGAAAGCTGGCGCGAGTCCTGATGAAGTGCTCGCGCATTATTTTCCGGGAACAACGCTCAGGAGATAGTTGCAGTCGTCCGAGAACAGGAAGCCCCCCTGCTCGACGAATTGTGTGAGCTGCTCCCGCTCCTCGCGGCTGAAACGGACCAGCTTGTGCCCCGTCATGAAGAGGAACGGAAACGCCGGCAGCTCCTTCGAATCCGCGGTGATGACGACCTCTTCGCCGTAGACCTGGATCGTCGTGTACTCGACCAGGGAATTCAGGACATTCGCCGCCACTTTGGGGTTATCGTCCCAGTCCCCTGAGTCGTAGCGGAGGCGGGCGAAGACGAACTGGGGAGGCTTTCGGCCGGCCGATCTGGGCGACCGGAAACGATTCCATCCATGTATCTTACCGCCCGTCTTATAATGACGGGTACCAGGCCCGGTCGGCTGCGGCGGTAAACGCCGGCGGCGCCGCGGCGTATTCCATGTCAGGCACGTCATCGGCCCTCGTCGCCGCCCGAGAGGCGGACGCAGCTGCCGCTTCTGCCGTCAAGGCGATGCAGGTGGTCGGCGAGCTGGAGCGTGCGCGAGAGCGCTACGCCGAGCTCGTCGTGCGGCACCAGCGACGCGCGGCCCGCATCGCGTATCACTACATGCGGGACGCGGCGGAAGCGGACGAAGCCGTGCAGGACGCCTTCATCAAGGCGTACCAGCACCTCGCGTCCTTCCGCGAAGAGCTGCCGTTCGACGTCTGGTTCACGCGCATCCTGATCAACGGGTGCCTGGACCGCATCAAGGCGCGGACGCGCCGGGAGCGCTGGCTGGTGCCCATGGCCGGCAAGGCCGGCACCCGCGGCGGGTCCTCGGGTGGTGCGCCGCAGGAACGGGACGTCACGGAGCGGGTGGCCGCGGGCGGCCTCTCGCCGGAACAGGCGCTGCTCGGCCGTGAGCGCCGCCGGCAGATCGCCACCGCGCTGGCGAGACTGCCGGAACGACAGCGCTCGGTGTTCGTGCTGAGCCACGTGGAAGGCCGGACGTCGCGGGAAGTAAGCGCCTTGACCGGACTCAACGAATCGACGGTTCGCGTGCACCTGTTTCGGGCCATTCGGAAGTTGCGGGCGCTGCTGGCGAGCGACACCGCCGCCGCGTCCCCTGGGGAACTGAAAGGAAAACGCCGTGTCACTTCTTGAGCGTCTCGGGCGTGGTCGTTTGCCTACGCGCTTCGGGCGCGTACATCTAAGTGACTCGCAGTTCGCGCGCCTCTGGTCTTCCTCAAAGCCGACGGGCGGGGGCCATCCGCATCTCGCGGGCTGCGCCACTTGCCGCGCGCGCTTTGCCGAGTTCAACGCCTGGATGCTCGGCGTCGGCGAGACGCTGCGCGCCGAAGCGGACGAGGCGTTTCCCGCCGAGCGCCTCGCGGCGCAACAGGCACAGATCGCGCGCCGGCTCGAAACGCTCGAGCGGCCCGCGCGCGTCATCGCGTTCCCGAAGGCCGCCCGCGCCGTCATCAGCGGCCACTCTCACGTGCGGCGCTGGGTGACCGTGGCGGCCGCCGCCGGTCTCATCGCCGGGATCGGGCTCGGCCAGGTGGTGCCGTTCCGCACCGTGATGCAGCGACAGCAGCACGAGACGGCCGCCAACACCGGATTCACCACGCCCGCCGCCGCGAGGATCGCGCAGGAGCTGACCCCGGCGTCCACGTCACTGAATGACGAAGAGCTGCTGTCAGACGCCTTCGCCCGGCCGCGGGTGCGGAATCTCAGCGCGCTGGACGACATGACCCCGCACGCGCGCGACTACGGGAAGTGACAGAGACCCAACCCCTGATCTTCCGCAAGGGCCTCGACATGAAAGAGGCCGTCGCGGGTGAGCTGGCCGCCGACTACCACAGCGCCCTCGTCGACGAGGTCCGCGCCGGAAACTATCGCCACGACAAAGGCCGCGTCACCGTGCACCTCGCGCGGGAGTTCGGCTTCTGCTACGGGGTCGACCGCGCCGTCGACTACGCCTACCAGGCCGTCGCGCGGTTCCCGGGGCGCAACGTGTGTCTCACGGGCGAGATCATCCACAACCCGCACGTGAACGACCGCCTGCGCGCCGGGGGGATTCGATTCCTCAGCGATCCCGGGGAAAAGGGCCGTGCCCTCGGCCCGGATGACGTCGTCATCATTCCCGCCTTCGGCATCACCGTCGAAGAGATGGCGGACTTCTCGGCGCGCGGCTGCACGCTCGTCGATACGACGTGCGGCTCGGTCCTGAACGTGTGGAAGAACGTCGTGCGCTACGCGCAGGACGGCTTCACCGCGGTCATCCACGGCAAGGTGAAGCACGAGGAAACGCGCGCGACCGCGTCCCAGGCGCTCAAGCATCCGCGGGGGCGCTACATCGTCGTCCTCGATCGCGCAGAAGCCGCCGTCGTGTGCGGCTACATCAGAAGCGGCGGCGATCGGGCGGCGTTTCTCGCGAGGTTCGCCGGCGCCGTGTCGCCCGGGTTCGATCCCGACACGGATCTCGTGCGCGTCGGATGCGCCAACCAGACGACGATGCTGATGTCGGAGTCGCTGGAGATCGGCGAAATGGTCGGCGCGGCCGTGCGCGATCGCTACGGGGACGCCGAACTCCCCCGGCACTTCCGCGCCTTCGACACGATTTGCAGCGCGACGCAGGAACGGCAGGATGCCGTCGAGGCGCTGCTCGACAGCGAGCCGGTCGACCTCATGATCGTCGTCGGCGGCTACAACAGCAGCAACACCGTCAATCTCGCGAGGATCTGCGCGGCCCGCGTCCGGACGTACCACATCTCGGACCCGAGCTGCCTGCTCTCGGCGGATCAGATTCGGCACCGCCCGGTCGGCGCGCCGTCGACGGTGAAGGCTGATGAAGTGATGACGGAACACTGGCTGCCCGATGAGGGGCGCGTCGTCGTCGGCCTCACGGCCGGCGCGTCCACGCCGAACAACATCGTCGGGCAGGTGATCGAGACGCTCGACCGATACGCGTCAACGTAAGGCACCACAGTAAACATAACTCTGTCAATCACTTACGGTCGACGTCCAGTTCGCGCTGGGTATCAGATTACCCCCAGGGCCGGTAAACAGCGGGCGTCGGCAGGTCGTAAATAGCCTCAAGAGTTCCAACGGAGAAAACTCAAGCAATGGCAAGGCATCTACCGTGGGCGTTGGCGGCCCTGCTGCTCATCCCGGTCCCGGGACGCGCGGCCGGACTGTGTGCACGCGATCAGGCGGCTCAGCAGCGCGGCGCTCAACCGCCGGCCAGCCTCCACCAGGGGGACACGCCGGGCGACAAGGGCCAGGATCACCCGCCGAAGTGGTGGATCGATCCGAAACTCCGTGCCGAGCTGGGCATAACCGATCAACAATCCGCAGCCGTCGACAAGATCTGGGAGAAGAGCCTGCCCCCGTTGCGGGAAGGGCGCCAGCGGCTGGAGAAGCTCGAGGACGCGCTGTCGCAGATGACCGACGTCGCGGATGAGGCCGTCGTGATCGCGCAGATCGACCGCGTCGAAAACCTGCGGGCCGAATTGAGCAAGGGCCGGACGCTGATGATCTACCGCATGAACAAGCTCCTGACGGCGGATCAGCGCGCGAAGGTCAAGGCGATGCACGAGCGGCGCGAACCGCCCAAGCGCGGCTCATCCCCGCGGTAGGCCAGGTTTTTTCATCATTCCAATCGTGGAGGGTTTCGTGAAGAAGAACGTTGTCGTGACAGCGGCTGCCATGGTGATGGTCGCGCTCGCTGCCGGTCCGGCGCGGGCGCAGCAGGCGCCCCCGGCCCAGGCGCCGGTAAAACAGACGCCAGCCACGCCGACGCCGCCGGTGGCGCCGGCGCAGGTCCCCGCCGTCCCGGGGGCGGTGTTCGTGACGCCCGGCGCCCGCGTTGACCTGTCGATCGAGGAAGCCGTGGCGCGTGCGCGTGAGAAGAACATCGATATCGCCGTCGCCCGCATCACGCCGCGATTGACCGACTTCACGATCGCCGGCCTCGAGGCCAACTACCTGCTCAACCTGACGTCGACGGCCAACAACCAGCGGGTCACAACGTTGCCGACCCAGGCGACCCAAGGCATCGCGGCGGGTTCGACGCAGCTCAGCCAGACGGAAAGCTGGACGGGCGGTATTGCTCAGAATCTCTACCGTGGCGGCGGCAACTACACCGTCGGCTGGACGAACAGCCGGAGGGCCGCACTGAGCGCAAACAACTTCCGGAATCCGCAGTTCAACTCGAACCTGGCCTTCAGCGTCACGCAGCCTGTGATGCGCGGATTCAGAATCGACTCGACACGCGCCGCGCTGAGGACGAACCGCATCAGCCAGCAGAACGACGAGATCTCGCTCCAGTCCACGATCGCGACGACGGCGGCGAATACGCGCAACGCCTACTGGGACCTGGTGTTCGCCATCCAGGCGGTCGACGCGGCGCAGGGCTCGCTCGATATCTCGAACAAGCTCGTGCAGGACAATCAGGCGCGCGTCGAGATCGGCACCCTCGCGCCCATCGACATCAAGTCGGCACAGGCGGAATCGGCCAACCGCCGTCTGACGCTGGTCCAGGCGCAGGCCACGGTCCGCACGTCCGAGCTCGCTCTCAAGCGGCTCATCGTGAGCGGCACCGACGACCCGATATGGACCTCGTCGCTCAACCCCGTGGATCGTCCCGCGGCGACGCCCGAGCCGATCAACGTCGATGCCGCGGTGCAGCGCGCGCTC
>DAIUEK010000086.1:0-2728 GCA_036845165.1 Vicinamibacterales bacterium
GTGAAGACGCCCGTCCGGGCCGCGGGCGACTAGCGCACTTGACCTACTGTGTATATATGATATATACAGTAGGCACATGGCCGGCCCGCCCAGGAAACTCACGCTGCCGCCTATCTCGGCGGCGGAGCCCGGCACGCTGTATCAACAGATCGTCGAGGGCCTGAAGCGCGAGGTGAGCGAAGGCCGCCTCGCCGCGGGCTCGGCGCTCCCCTCTTTTCGCAGCCTCGCCGAGGATCTGCTGGTCAGCGTGATCACCGTCAAGCGCGCGTACGAAGAGCTGGAGCGCGACGGCATCATCTACCGCCGGCAGGGACTCGGCACGTTCGTGTCGAGCGCCGCGGTCGATCGCAGCCGCGAAGCCAAGACCGATCGCGCGCGCGAGCTGCTGCGCGAGGCCCTGCGCGAAGCGACGGAAGCCGGCCTCACCGACAAGGACGTCGTCCACCTCCTGCAATCCATCGTTCACGAGGAAAGAGAGCCCAGGCATGTCCGGAAACGCGATTGAAATCCGCGGGCTGGAGAAGGCGTTCCCCACCTTTGCGCTCGGGCCGCTCGATCTCACCGTGCCGGCCGGCGCGATCTACGGGTTCGTCGGGCCCAATGGCGCGGGCAAGACGACGACGATCGATCTGATCTTCGGCATGGGCGCCAAGGACGCGGGATCGATCAGGGTCCTGGGCCTCGATCACCTCAGGGACGAAGTGGCGATGAAGCGGCAGGTCGCCTACGTCAGCCCGGAGCTGAACTTCCAGCCGTGGGGCCTCGTTCGCAAGGTCATCCAGTTCGTCCGCGGCTTCTATCCGACCTGGGATCAGGGGTACTGCGAGCAGCTGATGGCATCGCTCGGCATCGACGCGAACGACCGGATCGTGACGCTGTCGTTCGGGGCGCGCATCAAGCTCGCGCTCGTCCTGGCGCTCGCCTGGAAGCCGAAGGTGCTGGTCCTCGACGAGCCGACGGTCGGGCTCGACGCGATCTCGAAGCAAACCGTGTTCGCCGAGCTGCTCGCGGCGGTGCAGGACGAAGACCGTACCGTCCTCATCTCCTCGCATGGCCTCGCCGACGTGGAGCGCTTCGCCGATCACCTCGGCATGATCAAGAACGGGCGCCTGCTCTTCGAGGGGGCGACGACGGACGTGATCGCGCGATTCCGGATGGTGGATTTCATCGCCGTCGATCCCATCCGCGTGGCGGATCATCCGGGGGTGTTCGTGCAGCGGCGGGACGGCCAGCGCTGGCGCGTGCTGCTCGACCTCCAGCGGGCGTCGCTGGACTGGCTGCGCGCGCTCGGCGTCACGCTGGTCGCCGATGCCCCCGTTACGCTGGAAGAGCTCTTTATCGCGCTGGGAAAGGCCTGACCCATGCGCCTGCTGATAACGGACCTCGTGCGCCGGAAATGCCGATGGCCGGCGGCCTTGTTGACTCTCGGCGTTGCGGCGTTCTGGTCGGGATCGGGCCACCCTGATGGTGTGGGCGGCGCCCCGGAGGCGTTCGCGGCGTCCCTCGGCGCCGTCTTCATGATGGGCCCGCTCATCATCGCCGGGATGCCGACGGAGCGGGCGATCTGGTACTTGCCGATCTCGCGCCGGGACCGGTGGCGGGCGACCTGGCTCGTCGCAACGGTCGGGCCCGTGACGCTCACCACCGCCGGAAAACTGCTGGCGCAGCTGGTCCCAGGGACGCCGGGCTCGCTGGGATTCTCCAGCCTGACGCTCTCGAGCGTGTACGACTTCGCATACGCGGGCATCGGCTGCGGCCTCGTCATCGTATCCGCGCGATCCCACCCGGCACGCGGTCTGGCGCGCCACCTGTCGGTACTTATCGGCGCGATAGGCACGGTTGCCTTCGCGGGCGGCATATTCTGGGGCTTCGCGATTCGCAACCTCCTGCCAACTCGTTGGTCCGACCTGTCGCCCGTGACCGGAACGATGCTCGCGGCGGCGCTGGCCTTGACGATCGCCACGTATTTCCACACGCCCGGTCCCGCTGCGCGCTCGATCCTCTGGGCGCCGCGGCAACACCCGAAGACCGCGACCTCGCGCGCCGGTCGTATGGAAGGACTGACGGGGCTTCCTCGGCTGCTCGTGCACGAGTACGCATGGTCGGTCCTGTTAGGCGGATTCCTCGTGGTGACGTTCGGAGTCGTGGTGTTCGTCACCGGCGCGCTCACGCACTCACCCGCATCCTACGGCGGATTTCTGCGAATGCAGAGCCTCCTGCTGTTCGACGGTGCGATCGCACAAGAGCGCGGCCAGGTGTTCGACCTCATCATCTGGTATGGCTTATTCGCAGGGACCCTCGTCAGCCGGTTCCCGGCGATGATCCGGCACCTGCGCGTGCTTCCCCTTCGCGCGTCCCAGTTGAACATGCTCCTGGTCGCCTGGCCGGCGCTCATGCTGCTGACCGTCTGGACAGTACTGCTGGGACTGCACTACGTCGTCCTGGGGCAGCCTGTCGCGTCGCTGCGGCCGGCACTGTTCATTGCGCTCGTCGGATCGAGCGCGATCATGCGGGCCCTGACCCTGCGATGGCCCGGGTACTCGCCGTGGGTGTTCGGTCTTACGATCTCCGTGGTCCCGATGGTCCGCCTGTTCGGTCCGTCATCCGCGGCCCTCGTCATCCTGGGCCTCGGCGGCATCGCCGCAGCGGCCGCGCTGAACCACGCCACGCTGATGCGAAGTTCGACGTATAGAGACAGGACGCCCGCGTTCGGCGTCGCGCCCGCGCG
>DAIUEK010000086.1:2828-7295 GCA_036845165.1 Vicinamibacterales bacterium
GTCAGCACGAACATGCCGAGGATCTGCGGCACCTGCAGCCACGCGTGGACCGGCTTCGCGGCCGGGCGCAGGATGCGATGCGCGCGCGTGACGAGGAGGAGCACGCCGTGATACAGGCCCCAGAGGACGTAGTTCCAGCTCGCGCCGTGCCAGAGCCCAGAGAGCAGGAACGTGATGAGGACGTTGCGCGCCCAGATCCACTCGGACGACCGGGA
This sequence comes from Vicinamibacterales bacterium, assembly GCA_036845165.1. Lineage (GTDB taxonomy): Bacteria > Acidobacteriota > Vicinamibacteria > Vicinamibacterales > 2-12-FULL-66-21 > JAICSD01. Next base: position 3,044 of record DAIUEK010000086.1, read on the forward strand.
GCCGCCGAGCGGGATGTAGACGTAATCGCGAAACCAGGTGGAGAGCGAGATGTTCCAGCGCCGCCAGAAGTCCGCCGGCGTGCGCGCCATGTACGGATGATCGAAGTTCTCGGTCAGCTCGAACCCCAGCCAGCGCGACGCGCCGCGCGCGATGTCGGTGTACGCCGAAAAATCCGCGTAGATCTGGATGGCAAAAGCGAAGACCCCGGCCCACAACACTTCGAACGACGGGTCGTTCAGCGCAAACACCTTGTTCGCGATCACGCCGACGTTGTCGGCGATCACGAGCTTCTTGAAGAAACCCCAGACCATCAGGTAGAAGCCGCTGGCCGCCTTCGGCATCGAGAAGCGCCGCGCCTCTTCGACCTGCGGCAGCAGATACGACGCGCGCTGGATCGGCCCGGCCACCAGGTGCGGGAAGAACGAGATGAAGACGGCGACATCGAGCAGGCTCCGGCGCGCGCGGATCTCGCCCCGGAACACGTCGATCGTGTAGCTCATCGCCTGGAACGTGTAGAACGAGATCCCCACCGGCAGGAGGACGCGCAGCACCGGCAGGCTGACGTGCATGCCGGCGGCGGCGAGCACGACGTGCAGGTTGTCGATGAAGAAATTGAAATACTTGAAGAAGCCCAGCATCCCGAAGTTCGAGATGATGCTGATGGCCATGAACGTCCGCTTGCGCTCCACCCACCGCTCCATGCCACGCGCGGAGAGGTAGTCGATGGTCGTCGACGTCGCAATCAGGATCAGGAACCACGGGTGGACATACCCGTAGAACACATAGCTCGCGACGAGCAGCAGCACGTTCTGCCAGCGGTGCCCGAGCCGCCAGTAGAGCGCGACGACCACGACGAAGAAGACGACGAAGTCGAGGCTGTGAAAAATCACGGAAAGCGCTGGCGAAGGCGGGACGCGAACATTTCGGTGTAACGGCGTCGGCCTTCGCGCGACAGGTGGTCCCCGTCCTCGTACAGGTCGAGCGTCTCCGACGGGTCGCCCGTGTCGTCCATGAACACCCCCCCGTGCGCCTCGATGTACGCCTTCAGCTTGCCGACGTAGCGCTGAAGCGCCGGGGACTGATACGGGGGCCGCCCGCCCACCGGCCGGCGCTGCACGCGGACAAGGCACAAGGTCAGTCCCGCGTTGCGCGCGTCGCCTAGCATCAGCGGCAGCGTCGACTTGTCGGCGAACGCGTCGAAGTCCGCTTCCCGATCCTCGGTGGCCTGCATGTCCGCCGCGTCCATCGGCCGTAAATGAGACAGTCCGAAACGGTCGTTGAGCTGCTCCATGAACGCCGCGCGGGGTCTCCGGTACGGGACGAGGACGCGCGCGGGCCACTCGTTCACCGCCGGCTCGATCCAGCGGCGTGCCTGCGCGGCCTGGTACAGGCGGTCAAACGTGTCGCGCACCTGGTAGAACACCGTCCCCCGCCGCCGCGCGACGACGGCGTTGAGGTCGTCCTCGCGATCGAGCGCGGCCGTGTCGAGCGACCAGGTCGCGTCGATGCGGAACATCACGTTGGTGAGGTTGGTGTCGCGGTAGAACACGATGACGGCGCGCGGATGAATGCCGCTCGGAATGACCCAGTTCTTGAGGACGAGATACCACCAGGCCGGGCTGCTGCCGGCGTAGAGGAGCGGCGCCGTCACCCCTCCCGTCAGGCGCGCCAGCAGCGCCGGGTCGATGCGGGCGCCGGCCATCGAGTCGCCGATCACGACCCAGGTCGGCTGCATGCCGGCGAGGGCCGGGACGCGTCCCGCGTCGAAAGGGTTGCGCTCCCGCGGTCCTTCCAGCGCCGGAAGATAACTCGGCTTCAGGTTCGGCGCCGGGTGCAGGCGATTCGCCGCGCGGAGACCGAGCGGCAGCAGCAGAAGACCGGCGACGGCGAGGAGCAGTTGCACCAGGGCGGCACGTCGCGCCGCGGACCCGTCACTCACCCCCACGCCCCCTGCCGCGCCAGGCGGCGCCCGGGACCATGCCCCGGGGGCACTCGCCGCCCGCGACGGCCACGACGGGACGGACGCCGTCGGGTCTGGTGCGCGCCACGCTATAGAGCTCGTCGCGCCAGCTGGAGATCTGGAACACCCAGTACACGTCCTTGTCGAGCACCAGCCGCCCGAACGGCAGCATGAACGAAACCTCCGCGCGATCGCAGTAGGTCACCCGGGCGCCGATGTTGATGATCGGCTTCTTCCCGTCAATCTCGGTGACCCAGCCGCGCGCGAATGTAATCAGGCCGCACCCAGCGTCTTCGGGCCGGGCCGGAAACCGTCGCACCGCCTCGATGTAGGACGTGCGCCAGGCGCCGCGCGCCGTCGAGTCGCTGGCGCGGTAGAGCGCCTCGAGCTCGATCGGAAAGGCCTTGCGCTCGTCGGCGTCGTAGGGATGCGTCCATCGCATGAAGTGCTTCGCGGCGAGTGCCTCTTCTTTGTTGAAATCCTCGGTGAACGCGTCGATCAGGCGCCTGGTCTCGGGCGCGAAGACCGACACGCGGGCCACGTCCTGCAGTTTCACGTCCCCCGCGATGGCCAGGCCGTCCTTGGAGACCGTCGGCTCGCCCGGATCGACCGGGCCGCCGCGATAGTCGGTGGTGATGGCCAGGTGGCCATCGCAGAACACCGGCACGTGGACGGGTTTGCCCAGCTTGAGGGTGCGCGTGGTGCCGTCGCTCAGCCAGGCCGTCCAGGAGGCGGCGGGGCCGGGAGGACCCCACCACTTCTTCGGGACGTCCGCGAGCGTGATCGGCAGGGGCACGCCGACATCGCCCGACGGCCATGGTGCGCTCCAGTTGCCGCCGTCGAACGCCGCGAACGGCACGAGGAGGCCGTCGCGCCGAAGCACCCCGAGACTGAACCTGGGTCCTGCGGGGGCGGCCGCGAGCACTGCTGTGATCGCGCACACCGCGAGCAGCGCGGCTGGCAGCCCGTGGTGCAAGTCCGGCGTCCTAGCGGCTCGGCTGCGCAAAGATGACCACAGGCGGACGAGATTGGGCGTGACGTCCGCGAAAGTCATACGCCCGATTTTAGCGGGTTCGGGCTACTTGTCTAACACTTCGCGGACTTTTTTCAGGAGGTCGTCCCGGGAGAACGGCTTGGCGAGGAAATCGATCGCAAGCTCGGCGTCCAGGTTGCCCGGATAGCCGGAGATGCACAGCAGCTTGAGCGTGCGCCGCCGGCCCCGCAGGTGATGCGCGAGCTCGGCCCCGCCCATGTACGGCATCCGCATGTCGGTGAGCAGCAGGTCGATGGTGTCGCCGTGCTGATCGAACAGCTTCATCGCTTCCTGGCCGTTGCGCGCTTCGAATATGGAATAGCCCGCACGCGTCAGCGCCTGCGCGAACAGTTGCCGCACGGCGGGCTCGTCCTCGACGAGCAGGATCGTTTCCAGTACAGGCTCAGCCATCGTTGTCGTCAGTCCCGTTACATAGCGTAGCAGCGGAAGGCCGCTCTGCAAATCGAACATTGCAACACACCTCCGAGGATCGTGCTCAGGAGTGCAAGAAATCCGCCGTGAATGTGTCGGGGGAATTGGGCCGGATGCGCCCCGAGCGGGCGCACAGGTGTGCGGCTGGGGCACAGGGCTGTCACACTCAGCCCCTCTTATTGCGCTCCGCGTTGATACCGGCGCGCCCTTCGTAGTGTTGCGCGGCGAGCCAGCAGATGGACGCCCAGAACAGCCCGACGATCCAGCCGGCCAGTACATCGGTTGGATAGTGGACGCCCAGGTAGACGCGGCTGACGCCCACGAGGAATGTCAGGAGCATCGCCATCCCGAGGCAGTAGATCTTCGTCAGGCGCCCTTGCGCGATGCGCATCAGCATCGCCCCCAGCGTGAGATAGATGATGGCGGATTGCATCGCGTGGCCGCTCGGGAAGCTGGTCGAGAAGGTCTCGCGCAGGTGCGGGACGACCGTTGGCCGCGCGCGCGAAAAGATCCCCTTCATCGCGAAGCTCACCGCCTCCCCGCTGGCGGCGGTGAGAAAGATGAAGAAGGCGGTCCGGTACCGTGTCTGCAGCAGCAGAAACCCGACGACGGAGAGCACCACGAGGCCGAGAATCACGGATCCGCCCAGGGCCGTGAGATCCAGCAGAACGCCCAGCACCCACGCCGGTCCGATCGGCTGCGCCGGATCGTCCGCCTTTCTGAACGCGCGGACGATCTTCGTGTCAAAGGCGAGCGTCTCCCCCTCCATCACCTCTCCCGCGAGGGCCAGGAAGACGAGCAGGAGGATGCAGCCGCCGAGGCCGAC
>DAIUEK010000087.1:0-7279 GCA_036845165.1 Vicinamibacterales bacterium
GGGGAAGTTTGCCGAGGCCCAGGGGAAAAAGATCGATGAGATCGGGGACGAAGTACCGGCGACTGGCCGCGATATCGCCCGGCAGCGTGAAGTTCGGCAGCGAGGCGAGGTGGATGTTGTGCGCACGCCCGATGCCGCTCTCCAGCATGCCGCCGTGCCAGACCGGCACGCCGTGCGCCGCGCAGACGTCATGCACGCGGATCGACTCGGCATGGCCGCCGAGACGCCCGGGCTTGATGTTGATGATGCGGCAGGCGCCCAGCGCGATCGCCTCCTCCGCGGCGCGCACGGAGTGAATCGACTCGTCGAGGCAGATCGGCGTCCTGAGCTGCCGCTGCAGCACGGTATGATCGCGGATGTCGTCGTAGTCGAGCGGCTGCTCGATCATCATCAGGTCGAACCGATCGAGCGCGGCCAGGTGCGCGGCGTCCCGGAGCGTGTACGCCGCGTTGGCGTCGACCATCAGGGGAATGTCGCCAAAGCGGGCGCGAACCATCTCCACCGCCGCGACGTCCCACCCCGGCTTGATCTTGATTTTGATGCGGCGATACCCGGCGTCGAGCTCGTGGCGGATTTTTCCCGCCAGTTCGTCCAGCGAGTCCTGGATCCCGATCGAGACCCCCGAGGCGATTTCGGCCCTCGTCCCGCCGAGCAGCCGTGACAGCGGGACGTCCTGCCGGCGCGCCGCCAGGTCCCAGGCCGCCATTTCCACGGCCGCCTTGGCCATGTTGTGGCCTCGTACCCGCGCCAGCGCGGGGAAGAGGTCGCGGGGATCCTGGAACGTGCGCCCCAGGACGAGCGGGGCGATGAACTCCTCGAGGATGTGCCACGCCGCCGTATTCGTCTCCGAGCTGTAGTACGGGTCCACGTCCGCCACGCACTCGCCCAGTCCCTGCACGCCCTCGCCCTCGAGCGTGACGAGGATGAATGTCTTGTCGTAGACGCGGCCGAAGCTCGTCTCGAAAAAGGCCACCAACGGCAGCCGCACCAGCCGCAGGTGCACACGATCGATGCGAAACACGGCCCTACACTATCGCGTTTGTCCGTGACTGCTATACTCGCGCAAAACCGTGGAAGAGTTCCGTTACATCGCGATCGAAGGGCCGCTCGGCGTCGGCAAGTCGGCCCTCGCGGATCGGCTCGGGGCGCGGCTCGACGCGACGAACGTGCTCGACGAGGGGGACAACCCATTTCTCGCGGATTTTTATGGCGGCCGCGCGGGGTCGGCGTTCCAGGCGCAGCTGTTCTTCACGCTGGCGCGCCACCGGCAGCAGACGATGCTGCGGCAGAGCGATCTCTTCAGCCAGGTGACCGTCTGCGATTACCTGTTCGAGCGCGACAAGATCTACGCGTACCTGAATCTCGACGACAACGAGCTCTTCATCTATCAGCGCCTCTACGAGCTGCTGGCGCCGGACGTGCCGACGCCCGACCTGGTGATCTACCTGCAGACGCCGACCGACGTGCTGCGCCGCCGCCTCAAGGATCGCGCCCGCGCCAACCCCGACGCACCCTCGCTCGACGACGAGTACGTGCGCGAGCTGAACGAGGCGTACAACCACTTCTTCTTCCACTACAACGCCACGCCGCTCCTGGTGGTGGAGACCTCGCAGTTCGATCTGTTGTGGGGAGACGAGGCGCTGGACGATCTCGTGAAGCAGCTCAGGGGCATGGGGAAGGGCACGCGGTACTACGTTCCTCGGACAAGGTAGAAGGCAGAAGGTAGAAGGCATACGTTCTGCTAAGCTCCCTTCATGGCGTGGTTCAAGAAGGTCCGCAAGCCCATCGAGCCTCTCGCGAAGAACCAGCCGAGCCGGGTGCCCGAGGGACTGTGGGTCAAGTGCCCGTCCTGCGGTGAGGTCATCTACAACAAAGATCTCGCGGCCACGCTGAGCGTCTGCCCGAAGTGCGCCCACCATTTCCGCATCGGCGCGGCGGAACGCCTGCGGATGCTGTTCGACGGCGAGTGGCAGGAGTACGACACGGACCTCCAGTCCACTGATCCCCTCAAGTTCGTCGATACGAAGCCGTACCGCACGCGCCTCGACGCCACCATCGCGGCGACCGGCATGAAGGACGCCGTGATCTGCGCGACGGGACGCATCGAGACGATCGAGACGTCCGTCGCGGCCATGGAGTACAGCTTCATCGGCGGGAGCATGGGGGTGGTCGTGGGCGAGAAGATCACGCGCGCGATCGAGCGGGCCATCGAACGCCGTCTCCCGGTCGTCATCGTCTCGTCCTCCGGAGGGGCGCGCATGATGGAAGGGGCGCTCTCGCTCATGCAGATGGCGAAAATCAGCGCGGCGCTCGCGCGCCTCGATCGCGCCCGCCTGCCCTACATCTCGGTCCTCACCGATCCGACGACGGGCGGGGTGACGGCGAGCTTCGCGATGCTGGGGGACGTCAACCTGGCCGAGCCCAGGGCGCTCATCGGCTTCGCGGGACCGCGCGTCATCGAGCAGACGATCCGTCAGAAGCTCCCCGAGGGCTTCCAGCGCAGCGAGTTCCTCCTCGAGCACGGCATGCTGGATCTCGTCGTCGATCGGCGCGAGCTCAAGGCGGCGATCGCGCGCGTGATGCGCTTCGCGCTCGCGGCGGATGGTCCCGCGCGCGCGGTGCCACAGGTCCCCTCCAGCGCCGGACCGGGCGCGCCGTCCCCGCAGTCGTGACCCGCCCGGATCTCGACTTTCTCTTCAGCCTCGAGCGCTTCGGCATGAAGTTCGGCCTCGCGAACATCGCGAGGCTGTGCGCCGCGCTCGGCCACCCCGAAACGTCCTTCCCCTCGATCATCGTCGCGGGGACCAACGGGAAAGGGTCGGTGACCGCGATGGTGGATACGGCGCTAGGGGCCGGCGGACACCGGAGCGCACGGTACACGTCGCCGCACCTGCAGCGGATCGAGGAACGGTTCGTGATCGACGGCGAGGAGGTGGCGCCCGCGGTGCTCGACGCCGCGGCGGGACGCGTGCGGGCCGCCGCCGGGACGCTCGTCGCCTCAGGCGGGCTGGAGGGGCTGCCGACGTTCTTCGAGTGCACGACCGCCGTCGCGTTCGATCTCTTCCGCGAGGCGCGCGTCGACGTCGCCGTGCTGGAAGTCGGGCTGGGCGGCCGGCTCGACGCCACGAACATCGTGTTCCCCATCGCCGCCGCCATTGTCTCGATCGATTTCGATCACCAGGCGCAGCTCGGCGACACGCTGGCGTCGATCGCCTCCGAGAAGGCCGGTGTCGTGAAGGCCGGCATTCCGGTCGTCTGCGGCCCGATGCCGGCCGAGGCCCTCGAGGTCATCGCGGCGGTCTGCGCGGACCGGCGCGCGACGCTCATCCGGACGGACACCGACGCGTCCCTGGCCGCCCGCGTGGCCGCCATCCCCCTGTCGCTGCCCGGCGAGCACCAGAAGGCGAATGCCGCCGTCGCCCTGCGCCTGCTGGAGGTCGTCGGCGACGCCGCGCCGACGCTGCGCGTCGATCCTGGGGCGATGCGCACGGGGCTCAGGACCGCGGCGTGGCCCGGACGGCTCGAGACGTTCGCGCATGGCGGCGCCCAGGTCCTGCTGGACGCCGCGCACAACCCGGCCGGCGCGCGCGCGCTCGCGTCCTATCTGCGAGACGCCGCGCCCCGGGGCGTCACCCTCGTGTTCGGGGCGATGCGCGACAAGGCGGTGATCGAGATGCTGACGGCGCTGAAGCCGGCGGTGCACGCCGTGGTGTGCGCGACCGCCCCGAACCCGCGCGCGATGCGCGCCGATGAGCTCGCGGCCGCGGCGGCCACGCTGGGCCTGCGCGCGGAGGCCGTGGCGGATCCCATCGAGGCCGTGGCGCGCGCGTGCGGCACCGGGCGCCTGGTCGTCGTGGCGGGATCAATCTTCCTGATCGGGCCCGTCAGGGAGTGGCTGGCCCGTGATAGTCTTCGCTGATTCCTCGATTTTGGTCGAATCCTCTCGGCAACATGGTCCGCACTAGCCTTCTGGTTCTCGTCGCCCTCGTGGCGACTGCCCTTCCCGCGCGCGCGCAGACCGGCGCCCCGCCGGCGGGCTGCAGCGTCAAATGGGAGGCCACCAGCCAGGACGCCCTGGTCATCAACGCCGCGCACTACCGTCTCGTGAAAAACGTGCAGATCGACTGCAACGACGTGCAGTTGTTCGCGGACGAGGCCGAGGTGTTTCCCGACGCCGACCGCATGCGCGCCGTCGGCAACGTCGTGTTCGTGACCGGCACGAACCGGATCTCGGCGGAGCGGATGGAGTTCAACACGAAGACGAAGACCGGCACCTTCTTCGTGGCGTCCGGGATCGCGAGCCTGGAGAACCGCGGCATCGACCGCAGCCTGTTCGGCACCCAGGAGCCCGACATGTACTTCTGGGGGGACACGATCGAGAAACTCGGGCCCAAGACCTACCGCATCACGCACGGCGGCTTCACGACCTGCGTCCAGCCGACGCCGCGCTGGGAAATGGTCGCGAACTCGGTCACCCTGACGCTCGAGAAGCACGCCTTCATGAAGAACATGATCCTGAAGGTGAAGGATGTGCCGGTCTTTTACATGCCGGCGATGTACTACCCGATCAACAAGGAAGACCGCGCGACCGGTTTCCTGATCCCGATCTACGGCACGTCCACGATCAAGGGCCAGACGATCAACAACGCGTTCTTCTGGGCGATCAACCGGAGCCAGGACGCCACGCTCTATCACAGCTTCTATTCGAAGACCGGCCAGGGCTTCGGCGGCGAGTACCGGTATATCGAGTCCGCCGGCTCCGGCCACGTGCAGACCTCCGTCCTGCGCGAGCATGAGGCGGTCTACCAGCAGGCCGACGGGACGGACAAGACCATTCCAGGCACCGACAGCTATCAAATCACGGGCGCCGTGCAGCAGGCGCTGCCGGGGCACCTGCGCCTCACGGGCAGTGCCAACTACTTCTCGAGCCTCGTGGCGCAGCAGCGCTACCAGCAGAACATCTATAACGCCACCCTGCGCAACCGCAGCTTCGGCACCAACCTCCTGGGCAACTGGGGCGCGAACACGCTGAGCACCACGGTCGAGCGCAACGAGGTCTTCACCAACGACACGGATTCGAACGTCACGGGCTCCCTGCCGCGGATCAATTACAGCCGGGCGGAAAAGCCAATCGGCAAGCTGCCGATCTACTTCGGCGGCTCGACCGAATTCGTCACGCTGATTCGGACGGACAAGACGACGACCACGACGAACGACCGCGGGCTGACGCGCATCGATCTCTTCCCCACGCTGCGATTTCCCTTCACGAAGTGGCCGTTCCTGACGTTCAACTCGTCCCTCGGCTTCCGCGAGACGTACTGGAACGAAAGCCTGGACGACGCCGGCGTCCGGGTGCCGCAGAGCATCAGCCGGCGCTACTTCACGATGTCGTCGACCATCACCGGGCCGGTGCTGACCCGTATCTGGAACACCCCCTCGAAGACGTACGCGCAGAAATTCAAGCACGTCATCGAACCGGTCTTCACGTTGTCGCGCGTCACGCCGATCGACAACTACAAGAACATCATCCAGCTCGAGGGGACGGACTACGTGGTCGGGCGGGTCACCAGCTTCTCCTACGGCCTGAACAACCGCTTGTACGCGAAGAAGGAGAGCTCGCGGGAGATCGTGACGGTCGGGATCAGCCAGAGCTACTACACCGACGCACGCGCAGCGGCGGTCGATCAGCAGTACCAGAGCAGCTTCTCCCAAGGCCTTCGTCCGACCCACCTCTCGCCCGTCGCGATCCAGGCGCACGTCGCCCCGACGACGACGACCGACGTGACGTTCCGCACCGAGTACAACACGCAGGTGCACGCGCTCCAGACCCTGGCCGCCAACGGCAGCATCGCGCACGGCTGGGTGGTGGCGAGTGCCGGCTGGAGCCTCCGCCGCTACATCCCCGAGCTGCCCGGCTTCGACGTGCTCAGCGCGGCGACCCACTACCTGAACTCGACCGCCGTGGTGAGGAAGCCCGGCAATGCGTTCAGCGGGACCTACACGTTCAACTACGACGTCAAGAACACCTCATTCGTGAACCAGCGCATCATCGCCCACTACAACTCGCAGTGCTGCGGTATCGCCGTCGAGTACCAGAAGTTCAACTTCGGCACCAACTCCGGACTCGTCGGCGTGCCGAGGGACCATCGCTTCAATCTCTCGTTCACGCTGGCCGGCATCGGGACGTTCTCCGATCTGTTCGGCGCATTTGGAGGTCAGCAGGGACGATGAAGGGGTTGATTCTCAGCGGCGGCAAGGGCACGCGGCTCCGCCCGCTCACCCACACGAGCGCCAAGCAGCTCGTGCCGGTCGCCAACAAGCCGGTGCTCTTCTACGGCATCGAGTCGCTCGCCGCCGCGGGGATCCGCGACATCGGCATCGTGGTCGGCGACACGCAGGCGGAGATTCGCGCCGCCGTCGGCGATGGATCGCGCTGGAACGTCCGGGTCACCTACATCGAGCAGGACGCGCCGCGCGGCCTCGCGCATGCCGTCCTCATCAGCGAGCCGTTCATCGGCGGCGACTCGTTCGTGATGTACCTGGGGGACAATCTCCTGAACAAGGGGATCACGGAGTTCGTGGAGGAGTTCGTCCGCGAGGCGCCCGCCGCCCAGATCCTGCTGACGCGCGTGCCGGATCCGCAGATGTTCGGCGTCGCGGAGCTGGTCGACGGACGGGTCGTCCGTCTGGTGGAGAAACCGAAGGAGCCCAAGAGCGATCTCGCGCTGGTCGGCGTCTACATGTTCTCGCCCGCCGTGTTCGACTCGGTGAAACGGATCAAGCCGAGCCTCCGGAACGAGCTCGAAATCACCGACGCCATCCAGGACCTGATCGATCGCGGCCTCGAGGTCAGGCCCCACCTGGTCCAGGGCTGGTGGAAGGACACGGGGAAGCTCGAGGACATGCTGGAAGCCAACCGGCTGATCCTCGATACGCTCGAGCGCCGGATCGACGGCACGATCGACAAGGAGTCGCGGATCGAAGGCAAGGTCGTCATCGAAGCCGGGGCGGTCGTCGAACGGTCGGTGATCCGGGGGCCGGCCATCATCGGCGCCGAAGCCCGCATCATCCGTGCGTACGTGGGGCCGTTCACGTCGATCGGCTGCAGGACCGAGATCCGCGACTCCGAGATCGAGCACAGCATTGTCCTCGAAGGCAGCGTGATCAGCGATCTGGCCGCCCGGGTCGAGGACAGCCTGATCGGGCGAAACGTCAAGATTCATCGCCAGCCGGTGAAGCCGTCCGCGTACCGCTTCATGCTCGGGGACAATTCGGAGGT
>DAIUEK010000088.1:0-2242 GCA_036845165.1 Vicinamibacterales bacterium
GCGCTCGTCGTTCTTCAGCGCGTCCCCCATCGTCATGATGAGGCGCGCGATCGTCGGCGTGCGGGAGATCGACTTGATGACGGCCAGCTTGCCGCGCTCGATGCGCTTGGCGATCTCGACTTCCCCTTCGCGGGTGAGCAGGGGGACCGTGCCCATCTCGCGGAGGTACATCCGGACAGGGTCGTTCGTCTTGTCCAGCGCGCCGGGCGTGAGGTCGAGCTCCAGCTCCTCGGCCCCTTCGCCGGTCCGATCGAGCAGCTTCTCCTCGCGGTAGGTCTTCTCCGAGTCGACGACTTCAATGCCGGCGCTCCCGAACGTGCTGAACAGATCATCCAGCTCGTCGGACGAGGTGATGTCCGCGGGGAGCAGTTCGTTGACTTCGTCGTACAGCAGATAGCCTTTCTCCTTCCCGATGGAGATGAGCTGCCTTACCTCGTCATATTTTTCTTCGATCGACAACGCCGTCCTCCAGAGTGACTTGTGGCTTATGGCTTATGGCCTATGGCTCATGCTGACTCGTGACCGTGGGCCGGCCTGAGCCCCGGGTCGTGAGCCATGAGCCCTTCCATGCGATGGAGCAGATCTTTCTTGCGCTCCCAGAGCGCCACGATTTCGTCTTCATGACGGGCCGCGCCCGCCTCCTGCAGCCGGTCGATTTCACGCTGGACCGCCGCGCGTTCCCGGTCGTACCGCAGCCGCCTGAGGGTACGCACGCAGTCGCCCGGCTCTGCCGGGGCCCCCGGCTGACCCGAGATTTCCCGCACGAATGCGGCTTCTCCCGTACTTAGACGCTCGATCAGGGCATCTGGTAAGGACCCCGCCGGCCATTCCTGCAGGGATCGCGCCTGTCGCAGGATCTCCCTGGTCGCCAGCCCTTCCAGGTCCGTCGCCTCCAGCTCGAGCAGGGCCTCCCGGGCGCCTTCCGCCTGGTGCATCAGGGCCCAAATCAGCCCCCGCTCCGCCACCTTCACCTGTCCCATGGCGGGCATCCGCCGCTCGACGTCCTCCACGTTTGTCTGTTTCTGGACCGCCGCTTTACGAATTTCCGCCCGAACTACCTCTTCCGTAATGCGTGCTTTATGGGACAGCCTGTCTGCAAACTGGTCACGCTGGGCGGCGTCCGGAATCCGCGCCGCCACGGCGAGCATGTTCCCTAAGAACGACCGCCGCCCCTCATCCGTTGACAGGTCTTCGTCGGCCGCCGACCGATCGAGCAGATATTCCAGGTATTGCCGCGAATTGCGCAGCTGTTCCTGGTAGGCGGCCGCGCCATGCCGACGAATGTAGTTATCGGGATCATCGCCCGCCGGCAGCATGGCGACGTTCACCTGAAACCCCTCCGCCACCAGCATTTCCGACGAACGGGCCGCGGCCCCCTGGCCCGCCGCGTCCGGGTCAAAGCTGAGAATCACTTTGCCGGCGAACCGGCGGAGCAGACGGCCCTGCGCCGGCGTCAGCGCGGTCCCCGACGAGGCGACGACGTTCGTGATGCCGGCCTGCCAGGCTTGCGCCCAGTCGAAATAGCCTTCGACGAGGACGGCGTATTTCAGACGGCTGATCGCCGGCTTCCCCAGGTGCAGCCCGTAGAGCGTCCGTCCCTTCACGTAGATCGACGTCTCGGGGGAATTCAGGTACTTCGGCTGCTGCCCGGCATCCATCGCGCGCCCGCCGAACGCGATGATAGCGCCGCTGTCCCGGCAGATGGGGATCATCAACCGGTTGCGGAAGCGATCCCGCGCGGGCCCTTCGTCGCGCTGCACGAGCAATCCGCTCTTCAGCAGCAGCCCTTCGCTGAACCCTTCTTTCATCAGGCGCACGCGCAAGCCCCCCGCCGCCGGCGCGAAGCCCATCCCGAGCTGTTCGATCGTCTCGGCCGTCATGCCGCGATCGTCGAGAAGCCGCCGCGCCGGCGCCCCCACCGGCCCGGCGAGCTGGTCGCGGAACCATGCCGCCGCGACCTCGTGCGCTTTCAGCAGCGCCTCGCGCTCGCGCGACGATTCCGCGTCGTGCTTCGAGTCTTCCGCTTCGGGCACCGTGAGCCCGGCGCGTGCCGCGAGCAGCCGCACCGCTTCCGGGAAGCTCACCTTGTCGTTCAGCTCGACGAACTTGATCACGTCGCCGCCGACGTTGCACCCGAAGCAGTGGAAGAACCCCTTGTCGCCGTTCACGTGAAACGACGGCGTCTTCTCGCCGTGAAACGGGCACAGCCCCTTCCACGTCGTCCCGCTCTTGCGTAGCGGCA
>DAIUEK010000088.1:2342-7254 GCA_036845165.1 Vicinamibacterales bacterium
CCGAGACGAACGGATGCGCGCGCAGGAACTCGGCGATCGAGCGGCGCAGCTGGCCCGTGCCGTAGCCGTGGATGATCCGCAGGTTGCGCAGCTCTGCGACCATCGCCTCGTCGAGGAAGCGCTCCACCCGGCCGACCGCGTCTTCCGCGTTCGCGCCGATGACGTTAATCTCGCTCGTCACCGAGTCGCGCGGCGCCATCGCCACGTTCACGTGGACCCGCGCGGGCGAGGCGGCGGACGCCGGCGCGATGACGCGCAGCTCGTCGGCGCGCGCGCGAAGCCGCTTGCCGCGGACGTCCACTTCCGCCGCGCCGTCGTGCAGGGACTGGACGATTCCCTCGAGTCCCAGCGCGCCGACGATGACGCGATCCCCGACCGCAGCACGCGCCGCCAGGCCCGCGGGCCCCGCCGACGCCGCGACGGGGGGGGACGGCGGGCTGACGCCGTCCCGAAGACGCCCCTCGACCGCCTCGAGCGATGCGCGCGCATCCGCTCGTGCCGATCCGATGTCGCCGGTCGGCACCAGGCGCGCCGCCCGCCGGTCCGCGTCCGCCGCAATCGAGGACGCGCGCGTCTTCAGCGCCTCCACGACGGCGTCGATCTCGCGCCGCGCCTCGCGCATGCGCTCGTCGATCCGCTGATCGAGCCGCTTGCGGAACGTCTCTTCGCGATCGCGCAGCTCCTGCTCGCGCCCGTGCAGCCGTCCCTGCGTCTCCTCGACCATCTGCCGTTCGCGGGCGACCAGGCGCCGCTCGTGTTCGAGCCCCTGCACCTCGCGCTCGACCTTCGCCAGGTGCTCCGCGAGCTGCGTTTCGCGCGCGGTGCGCTGCGCGCGCGCCTGCTGGATGATGGCAGAGGGCAGCCCGAGGCGGCTCGCAATCTCCAGCGCCAGGCTGCTGCCCGGCGATCCGTAGTGCAGGCGGTACGTCGGAGCGAAGGTGTCCGGATTGAACCCGAATCCCGCCGACGTCACCCCCTCGGTCGTCGACGCGTACGTCTTCAGGGCGTCGAAGTGGGTCGTCGCCACGACCATCGCGCCGCGCCGGCGGAAGTGGTCGATGATCGCGGTCGCCAAGGCGCCCCCTTCGTTCGGATCGGTCCCGCCGCCGGCCTCGTCGAGGAGGACCAGCGCGGGCATGTCCAGCGCCGTGTCCATCGCGACGACGTTCGCGATGTGCGCGGAGAAGGTGCTGAGGCTTTCGGCGATCGACTGCTCGTCGCCGATGTCCGCGAAGACGCTGCGGAACACCGGGATCTCGGTCCCCTCCGCGGCCGGGATGAGCAACCCCGCCTGCGCCATCATCGGCAGCAGCCCCGCGGTCTTGAGCGCCACGGTTTTCCCCCCCGTGTTCGGCCCCGTGATCACGAGCGCCCGCGCCGGCGGAATGAGGAGGACATCGACCGGGACGACTTCAGAGGGGCGTCGGCCGGGTCCCTCGCCTGCCTCCTGTACGCCGGGTCTCTCGCTTGACTCGTGTAGGCCGGGTCTTTTGGACTCGGCGATCAGCAACGGATGCCGCGCGCCGCGCAGCTCCAGCCGGCCGTCGGCCGAGATCGTCGGCAGCACGCCGCCGACCTCCAGCGAATACCGCGCCTTCGCCTGCACGACGTCGAGCGTCGTGGCGGACTCGATCGTGCGGTGCAGCTCCGCCCCGCGTGTCCTGAAGGCGTCGGCCAGCGCGAGCAGGATGCGGCGGACTTCTTCCTGCTCCTGCTGCTCGAGCGCCACGATGTCGTTGTTGATTTCGACCGTGCTCAGCGGCTCGAGGAACAGGCTCGCGCCGCTCGCGGAGCTGCCATGGACGATGCCGGGGATCGCCGTGCGGTGTTCCGCGCGGATGACGAGTACGTAGCGGCCGTTGCGGTCGGTGACGATCTGCTGCTGCAGGTACTTCGCGGTGTCCTTGCCGCGCAGGTACGACTCGAGCGTGCCGCGCAGGCGCGACCGCTGTTTCCTGAGTCGATCGCGGAGGCTCTTCAGCTCGGGACTGGCGTCGTCCGCCACCTCGCCCGAGGGGTCGATCTTGCGACGGACGTCGGCGATCTCGCGCTCGAACGACGAGGCCCCTTCGACCACCGCGCCGAGCAGCGGGAACGACGCCCGGTGGCGACGGATGCCGGCGACCGTCGCGTCGACGGACGCGAGGAACGTGGAGAGCCCGATCAGGTGCAGCGGTTCGAGCGCGCGCCCCTCGACCGCGAGCGCGGCCAGGATCGCGTCGAGCGCGGCGGGGGCGCCGAGCGCGATCTCGCCGGCGCCGGACAGAAAACGCGCACCCTCCGCCGTGGTCGCAAGGGCGGACGACACCGCGCGCGCGTCGATGAGCGGCTGGAGGCGCGCGAGGCGGGCGGCGCCCGGCGGCGTCTGCGCGAGCCGTACGACGGCATCGACGATCCGATCGAATTCGAGGGCCTTGAGGGCACCGGATTGCATTTGGGCAGAAGGCTGGATTGCTCGGAAGCGCAATCCATAAGTATAGCCCGGGTGCTGGGTGCTTCGTGCCTGGAACTTGGTGCTGGGTGCGTGGACGCCGCACCGAGCACCCAGTTCCAGGCACCCAGCACCGGGCACCCCGGGTGGTTCAGTCTAAGTGGTTGATTGAGCTGGCGATAGCGGCGGCGCCGAAGCCGTTGTCGATGTTGACGACCGAGATCCCCGTCGCGCAGCTGTTCAGCATCGCCAGGAGTGCGGTCAACCCACCGAAACTCGCGCCGTACCCCACGCTGGTGGGAACGGCCACGACCGGGACGTCTACGAGGCCGCCGACGACGCTCGGCAGCGCACCCTCCATCCCGGCGACGGCGATGATCACCCGGGCAGAGGTCAGCCGGGCATGTTCCTTCAGCAGCCGGTGGAGACCGGCCACCCCGACGTCGTACAGACGATCGACGGTATTGCCCATCAATTCCGCGGTCACGGCCGCTTCTTCGGCGACCGGCAGATCGGCCGTCCCGGCCGCGGCAATGACGATGGTCCCGCGCCCGCGAGGGGTATTGTGCAGATCCAGCGTGATGCAGCGGGCGAGCTCGTGATACTGCGCCTCCGGCAAGACCGCGAGCACGGCCTGATGCGCGTCGGCGGTGGTGCGCGTCACCAGGAGGGGCTGGCCGGCGCCGACCAGGTGCGTCGCGATCGCGGCGATCTGCCCCGGCGTCTTCCCCTGGCCGAAAACCACTTCGGGAAAGCCCTGGCGGGCGTTCCGATGGTGATCGACTCGGGCAAACCCCAGGTCTTCGTAGGGCTTCTGGCTCAGGACTTGAAAGAGCTGATCCTGCGCCGCCTCAGCCGTGACGCGGCCGGAGTGCACGTCGTCGAGCAGGGCGCGCAGCTGCTGCCGGTTCATCGAGCCCGGCCGTTCGAGCGGAGCAAGTAGCTGGAGTTGGTTGACTTTGGCACGACCCGGACCGTAAAATTATCGATTGGACCGCGTGACCGATTCATCTTCTTTATGACGTCGCTGCCTGAAACACTCATCCTCGTCCTGTATTTTTTCGTCCTGAGCATCCTGGCGATCTACGGGTGGCATCGCTATTACCTCGTGTATCTTTACATGAAAAATCGGGACAAGGCCCCGAACCCGGCCCTCCCGCCGCCTCCGCTCGCCGAGCTTCCGCGCGTCACGATCCAGCTGCCCATTTACAACGAGATGTACGTCGCCGACCGCCTGATCGACGCGGTCTGCGAGATGGATTACCCGCGCGAGCTGCTGGAAATCCAGGTCCTCGACGACTCGACGGACGAAACCACGGACATCGCGGACCTGGCGGTCCGCCGTTACGCCGCGCGCGGCTTCGATATCACCTACCTGCACCGCGTCGACCGCCGCGGCTACAAGGCCGGCGCGCTCGAGGCGGGGCTCAAGGTGGCGAAGTCGAACTTCATCGCGATCTTCGACGCCGACTTCGTGCCGTCGAAGGATTTCCTCCGCAAGACGCTGCCGCATTTCACCGACGCGAAAGTCGGAATGGTCCAGGCGCGCTGGGGGCACATCAACCAGGACTATTCGCTGCTGACGAAGATCCAGTCGATCCTGCTCGACGCGCACTTCGTGCTCGAGCATGGCGCACGTAACCGCGCCGGCTGCTTCTTCAACTTCAACGGCACCGCCGGCGTGTGGCGGCGTGAAGCGATCGAGACCGCGGGTGGATGGCAACACGACACGCTCACCGAAGACCTGGACCTGAGCTACCGCGCCCAGCTGCTGGGCTGGCGGTTCGTGTTCCTGCCCGACGTCGTGTCGCCGGCGGAAGTCCCCGTCGAGATGAACTCCTTCAAGTCGCAGCAGCATCGCTGGGCGAAGGGCTCCATCCAGACCTGCATGAAGCTGCTGCCGCGCATCCTGCGCTCGAACCAGCCGATGGGCGTCAAGGTGGAGGCGTTCTTCCATCTGACGGCGAACTTCAACTACCTGCTGATGTCGGTGCTGTCCATCCTGGTGTTCCCGGCGATGTACGTCCGGTACAACATGGGCTGGACGGAAATGCTCCTGATCGACATCCCGCTGTTCGCGGCGGCCACGCTGTCGGTCTGCAACTTCTACATCGTGTCGCAGCGGGAGCTGTATCCCGACTGGCGCACGCGGCTGAAGTACCTGCCGTTCCTGATGTCGATCGGCATCGGCCTGTGCGTGAACAACACGCGCGCGGTGCTCGAGGCGCTCTTCCACAAGGAGAGCGAGTTCGCGCGCACGCCGAAGTACGGCATCGAGCGCGAAGGCGACGAGTGGGCCGGGAAGAAATACCACCAGACGGTCGGCGTGCAGTCGCTCATCGAGCTGGCCCTGGGCCTGTATTTCACCGGCACGGTGTTCTACGCCCTCATCAACCAGATCTACGGCACGGTGCCGTTCCTCATGCTGTTCCAGATCGGGTTCCTCTACACGGGGCTCCTCTCGATCCTTCAGCAGTTCAC
>DAIUEK010000089.1:0-7174 GCA_036845165.1 Vicinamibacterales bacterium
GAACAGCGTCGTGAGCATCTCGTGCTCACGCACCACGCCCGGAGAAGAAGGAGTGCTGTAGGGCATTCGTCAGTGGCTTCCGATTATACTGGCAACGTCATGGATGCCCTGAAGCTGCCGCTCGACTACGAAGCCATCGAGCGGATTCTTCCCCACCGCTATCCCTTCCTGCTCGTGGACCGCATCACGGAACTCGAGCCCGACAAGCGGATCGTCGGCATCAAGAACGTGACGCTGAACGAGCGGTACCTCGCCCATCGCGACGGCGAACGGCCCGTGCTCCCGCCCACGATTCTCACGGAGGCGATCGCGCAGGTCGGGGCGATCATGATCCTGGTGAAGCCCGAGAACCACGGGCTCATGCCGTATTTCAGGGGCATCGAGCGCGTGCGCTACCGCCGCCCGGTGTATCCAGGCGACGTCGTGGAAATCGAAGCCGTCGTCATGCGGCTGCGCAGCCGCATGGGCGTGCTGCACGGCGTCGCGCGCGTCGGCGGCGAGGTCGCCGTCGAGGGGACGATGACGTTCGCGCTCGGTCCCCGCACCGAAACGCCCCCGGCCTAGCGCGCGACGAGCGCGACGCTCCCCGCTTTCGCGGCGCGCGATCCCCACGCGGCCCATCGCGCGTCCGGATGGTAATAACGGAACGCATCCAGGACGGCCGGAACGAGGATCAGGACGCCAATCCATGGCTCTTTCCAGCGCAACGAGTCCGCCATGCCGCGCGTATCGCGCTCTCCCGGTCCCGTCCGCGCGAACGCCGCCCCGGCATAACCGACGGACACGAGGATGTTGAACGCGAAGACCCCCTTCACGAACGGCGCGTGCTCGCCGCGGAGGCCCGGGCGCCGCGCGAGGATCATCTCGGTCGTGGCCTCCTGGACCCAGAATCCCGCCGAGTCGATCACGAACTCGCGGCGCGGCGAGAGCCCCTGGCGGTGCGTGATCGCGAAGAACGGCAGGCCGTGGAACGACACCTTCTTGAGGTCCGGTTGCACGTCGAAGAGGCCGTCGAAGAGCAGATGGCCGCTCTCGTGGGCCGCGAGCGCCACGCCGGCCCCGGCGAGAAACTTCCCTGCTGAGGTAGCGCGATGCTCACTGTGGGTAGCGGGCGTAGTCGGCTGAGGCACCGGCGCCTGTGCCGCAGCCAGCTGGGCCATGGCGCCGATCGCGCCAACCATATGAAACACAACGATAAAGCGGCGCGCCGGCGAAACGGACGGGGTCGTGGCATACCCGTTGCTAAATAAACCCGCAGCACCTGCGCCGATTGGGGCGCGAAGGAGACGAACCATGCTCGAAACAATCGCGGTCATCCTCATCATCCTGTGGCTTCTCGGGATGGTCAGCGGCTACACCCTGGGCAACTTCATCTACATCCTGCTTGTCATCGCCATCGTACTCTTCCTGGTGCGATTGGTCAGCGGGCGTCGGGTCTGAACTCGAGAGGCGTCACGTGCGTGCGCGCCCCGGTTGACCCGCGGGGCGTACGCACGATGGCCACGCCGACGAACACGAAGGCGGCGGCGAGCGCCATGCGCGACGTAAACGGTTCGCCGAGTACAGCGACACCGAGCGCCACGGCGATGACCGGGTTGATGTACGCGTAGAGCGAGACGAGCGACACCGGGAGGTGCCGGAGCGCGTACGTATAGGCCACGAACCCGCCGATCGCGCCGATCGTCGTCAAGTAGCCGAACGCGACCGCGCTCCGCGTCGAGAACCCGAGCGCCGCCCACTCGCCGCGGATCGTGCCCAGGACGAGCAGCATCACGCCCCCGGCGAGCATCTGCGCCGCGGTCGCGCTGAAGACGTTCTGGCTGCGCCCGTGGCGTTTCGAGTACGACGATCCGAGCGACCAGCCCATACAGGCGATCTGCAAGGCGATGACGCCGAGGACGAACCCGCGTCCCGCGGTCCCTCCCTGCGCGAGCGCCGGCCAGATCAACACGACGATCCCGAGAAAGCCGAGCACGAGACCCGCGGCGGTGCGCCGCGTCATGCGCTCGCCGTCCGGCCAGAGCGCCTCGACACCCGCCATCCAGAACGGTGAGGACGCGACGAGCACGGCCGCAAGGCCGCTCGGGACATACAGCTCCGCCCAGACCAGGGCGCCATTCCCGAGCACCAGCATCAGGAACCCGAGGAGCGCCGGACTTGCCCAGTCCGCGGGGCGCGGCAGGCGCTCGCCGCGCGACGTCATGTAGGCCGCGAGGAACCCCCCCGCCACCGTCCATCGCAGACCGGCCATCACCATCGGGGGCATCGTCTCGAGACTGATGCGGATGCCGAGGTACGTCGTGCCCCAGATCACGCACACCGCCGTCCAGGCGATCCAGGCGAGACGGCGCTCACGCGCTTCGACAAGCTCAGGGCGCCCCGGCGGAGTCGAGGGGCGCGCAGACGAGGGCGTCATCGCACGGGCTCAGCGGCGGCGCGCACGGCCAGTCGCGGCGTTTCTTTCACGGTCTCGAGGACGATCGTCGTGCGCGTCGAGCGGACCCCCGGGATGCGCCCGAAGCGGTGGCGCAGGAGCTGGCCGATGTGCTCCGCGTCGCGCGCGCGCACTTTCAGCAGGTAGCAATCGTCGCCGGCGACGTGATGGAGCTCGAGCACCTCGGGACACTGCGCGAGCGCGTGGGAGACGCTGTCGTCCCCCTGCGTCTGCTCGCTTCTGACCGCAATGAACGCGAGCATGGACTGCCCGAGCGCATGCGGGTCCACGAGGGCCGCATAGCCCTTGATGACCCCGCGGCTCTCCAGCTTCCGGATGCGCTCGAGGACGGCAGAGGGGGCCAAGCCAACGACACGGGCAATGTCCGCCTGAGAGATCCTGGCATTTTCCTGAAGAAGCTCCAGTATTGTGGCGTCAGTATCATCGATCATTCTGTATATATACTTCTACACAGAATTTTATCACTTATTTGTCTGTAAAACCAAACGTTCCCATTCCAAGTCTTGCGCCGCCGTCGATCGTGAGAGTTTCGCCGGTGATGAAGCTCGTCTGGGGAGCCACCAGGAACGCCACCGCGTCCGCGACCTCTTCCGGCTTCCCCCAGCGGCCTGCGGGAACCCCGGCCGTGATGCGCTCGACCGCCTCGGGGGTGCTCCAGAGCTGCTTCGCGGCGCCGGGGGACTCGATGGGGCCGGGGGCGACGGCATTCACGCGGATGCCGTGCGGGGCCCATTCGACCGCGAGCGTCTGGGTCATCGCCATCACGCCGGCCTTCGCCGCGGCCGAGTGGATCGTGCCGGGACTGCCGGTCCACACGTAGTTCGCGAGGATGGACACGATCGCGCCGCCGCGCTTGCGCGCGATCATGTAGCGGCCGACCGCCCGCGAGCAGTAGAACGTGCCGTTCAGCACGATCCCGATGACGGCGTTCCATCCGTTGGGCGACAGGTCTTCCGCGCGGCAGATGAAATTCCCCGCGGCGTTGTTGATGAGGATGTCGAGGCTGCCGAAGTGCTTCACGGTGCGCTCGACCATCTCGTCGACCTGCTCGGGCTTCCGCACGTCGAGCTGCACGGCGAGCGCGTCGATGCCCGCTTCCTGCAGGAACGCGCTCCCCTGCTCGAGATTCTTCGAGTCGCGGCTCGCGATGACGATCCGCGCGCCCAGCGCTCCGAGGCGTTTCGCGATCGCCAGACCGATGCCGGTGCCGCCGCCGGTGATGACCGCGACCTGATCCTCGAGGAGGTGTGGAGTAAACATGCGGCCCAATTATCGGTGCTAAGATTGCGCCATGTCGAGCGGACGGGCATGCCTCGCGATTGTCATTGCCGCCGGAGCGCTTGCGCTGGCCGGATGCGGCCAGAGGCAGCCCGCGCCGCCGCAGGCACCGGCCCCCGCGGCGACGCCGCAACCCGCCGCCACACCATTACCATTACCAGCGCCCGCGCCGACTCCAGCGGCGCCGGCCGTGCCGGCGGTCGCGGACGCGTCGCGCAACGACGTCGACACGCCGCCGTCCATCACCGACGCGGACATCCCGCCGCTGCCCGTCACGCCGTTTCCCGCGGCGCGGCCGATTGAGATGGTGCGCGAAGTCTACGTCTTCGCGGCGAAACATCCGGAAGTCCTCAGCAAGATGCCGTGCTTCTGCGGCTGCCAGGCCCGCGGCCATCGTCACAACGACGACTGCTTCGTGGCCGCACGCGATGCGCGTGGACGCCCCACGGCCTGGGACCCCCATGGCATGGGTTGAGCGATCTGCCTGGATGTCGCCCGTGAGGCGATGCAGATGTATTCGTCGGGTGCCCCGCTGACCGCGATCCGCGCCGCGATCGAGGCCCGGTACCGTCCATCGTTTCCGACGATGACGCCGACGCCCCCTATTCGAGGAAAGTGAGCACGGCGCTGTCCGTGAACGTGGACGCGTTCGCGAGGCTGTTCGAAGCGGTCCACGAAGGTGTCTACATCGGCACCATCCACGGGCCGGACACCGAGACCTTGTCCGCGAATCCCCACCTGAAACTGATGTTCGGGTTCGCGGCCGACACGCCCGAAGGGGACGTGCGGCCGTTCGAGAGCGATCGTTTCCTCGATCCGCAGGCGCGCGACGGGTTCATCGCCCGCCTCCAGCGCGACGGATCGGTGACGGACTACCTGTTGCGGCTGCGCCGCGCGGATCGTGTCGCGATCTGGGTGGAAGTCACGGCGCACGCCGAGGCGCAGGAGGCCGGCGCGGTGCGCATCGAGGCGCTGATGCGCGACGTCAGCGAGCGCAAGCGCCTTGAGGATCAGGCGCGCGATCTGTATCACCAGCTGCTCCAGGCCGAGAAGCTCGCCGCGCTCGGCCAGACGATCTCGGGCGTCGCCCACGAGCTGAACAACCCGCTCGCGACGATCCTGACCTGGGCCGAGCGCCTGTCCCAGCGCCCCGTCGACGATCAGACGAAGCGCGGGCTCGAGACCATCCTCAGCGAGTCGGAGCGCGCCGCGAAGATCGTCCGCAACCTGCTGACCTTCGCGCGCAAGCGCCACACGACCCGCGCGATGGTGGACGTGAACCAGATCGTCCGCGAGACGCTCGCGCTGCGCTCGTACGAGCAGACGCTCGCCAACATCAGCATCATCGAGGCGCTGCCGTCCGGGCTGCCGCTCGCCTTCGCGGATCCGCACCAGTTCCAGCAGGTGCTGCTCAACCTGATCATCAACGCGGAACAGGCGATGCTCGCGGCCCACGGGCGCGGGACGCTGATCCTCCGAAGCTGGCACGACCTCGACGGCGACGCCGTCGTCCTCGAGGTCAACGACGACGGGCCCGGCGTGCCGGAAGATGTGCAGCCGCGCATCTTCGATCCGTTCTTCACGACCAAGGAAGTCGGCAAGGGCACCGGGCTCGGCCTCACCGTCGCCTACGCGATCATCCAGGAGCACGGCGGCCGCATCACGGTGAAGTCCGAGCCGGGGGCCGGCGCGTCGTTCTTCGTGTCGCTCCCGGTGACCGACGGGCCGGTGAAACCGGCGCTCCCGAAAGAAGCGGAGCGCACGGACGTCGGCGCGGGAGCGTTGGTGCTGGTGGTCGAGGACGAAGCGGCGCTCGGCGCCGCGGTGGCGGAGTCGCTGGCCGACGCGGGGTTCGTGGTCGATCGCGCGGGGGACGGAGAGGAAGCGCTCACGCGCGTGAAGGCGCGCGCTTACGATCTGATCATCTGCGACCTGAAGATGCCGCGCGTCGACGGGATGGAGTTCTACCGGACGCTCGAGCGCGAGCATCCGGAAGCGGCGCGGCGCATTCTGTTCGTGACCGGCGACGTCGCCGGCACGGAGGCGGAGCGGTTCTTCGAAGAAACCGGCTGCCGGTGGCTCGCCAAGCCGTTCAGGCTGAGGGATCTCCTGCGGACGGCGAAAGAGATCCTTGCCTAGCAGGCTTTAGGCTTTAGCCTTTCGGTAGAGCAAACCGACAATCGAAGCCACGGCCCAACCTAGCGCCCAAAGTCCGAAGTCCAAAGCCTACCTCCTGTTATCGTGCGGCCGCGGCGCGGGTGTCGCGGGTGACGACCCGGCGCCTGGCGGCCGGCGTGGCCACGGCCCGCTTGTAAGGAAGGACGACCGCCGGAACATCCGTCCGCACAGCGCCCTCCTCGGCCGTCCTGGCCATCTTCACGCGCGTCATCGTCTGCTGGAAGGAGAGGATCGCCGGGCGCAGCGCGCGGGCGGCCTCCTCCATCGAGCAGTCCGCGCCGAGCGCCTTGCGCAGGCGCTGGATCGCGCGGGCGTGCAGCTGCGACACGCGGGACTCGTTGACGCCGATCTCCGCGCCGATCTCTTTCATCGTCACTTCGGCGTAGTAGTAGAGGCCGATCACTTTCCGTTCGCGCGGCGGCAGCGAGGCGATGGCGGCACGGACCCGATCGCGCACTTCGAGCTCCTCGTATGCGCGATCCGGAGCCGTCGGCTCCGACGGCACGAGCGCGGCCGGCAGCGTCGAACTGTCCACGTTCTCCCCCGCCGAGAGCGGCGACGTGGATTCAATGGTGTTGATACGCACGATCGTGCGCCCGAGGCGCGTTTCGTCGGACCCGACGCGCGCGGCGAGATCCGCGAGCGACGGTTCGGACCCGAGCTCGCGCCGCAGATCCTCGCGCGCGGCCTCCAGCTCGCGGCGCTGGCGGCGCACGCCGCGCGGCCACGCGTCGCGCCGGAGCGCGTCGATCATGGCGCCGCGCACGCGGCGCTCCGCGAACGTCTCGAACTTGATGCCGCGCGCTTCGTCGAAGCGGAACGACGCGTCGATGAGGCCGAGCATGCCGTCCTGCACCAGGTCGCCCAGCTCGATCGAATGGGGCATCGACGACGCGACACGACGCGCCAGCGACTGCACGAAGGGAAGGCCGGCGGCGATTCGATCACGTTGGCTGGCGACGAGAGGCTGACGCTGCATCTGAGACTCCTTTTGGCCTCCGCGCTGTGGTTTCCAGCCGCGAAGGCGGGGGTTCCGCAGCCGAGGTGAAGGGCAACGGCAGTACCACCCGAAAAGCGAATCAAAGACGAATGTCGGCGTGAGCGTGGTGAGACTCGCTAAAGCACTGGTGAGGAAGCAGTTAGTTTTGTGCTTTCGCGTGCAGACGTGTGAAATCCTGGCGCGGGCATGCAGAAGAGTGCCAAACTATTGACAGTAAAGCGGTTAAAATGACGGTTTATTGACTACTTGGAACGGAGGCGGAT
>DAIUEK010000090.1:0-5128 GCA_036845165.1 Vicinamibacterales bacterium
AGGTTTTCGAGCCGGCCGGCCAGCGCCCGGAAGCGCGCGTCCGCGCGGTGCCGGGTCTTGTGGGCGGCGCCGGACAGGCGTCCCTCGACTCCCGTCAAGCGGCTGTGCATCGCGGCGACGCGCCGCGCGAGATCGCGCTGCTCGAGCCGCTGCCGCAGCGCGCGGTAGTCACGGGCGCGCCTCTCGACCAGGGCCCGCGCCGCGTTCCGGAGCTGATGCGTCAGGTCGGCGGCGTAGCGGCCCCGCATGCCGACGCGCGCGTGGAAGCCCGCCAGGCCGCGCCGGCTGCTCAGCACGTGCACGACGTTGCGCCGGCGCTGCAGATCGGTCCGCGCCGCCGCGCGCAGGCGCCCCGTCAGCCGATCGATCCGGCTGCAGAATTCATCCGTGGCCGCCACGACCATCTCCGCCGCCGCGGACGGCGTGGGCGCGCGCAGATCGGCGACGAAGTCGGCGATCGTGACGTCCACCTCGTGGCCGACCGCGGACACGACGGGCACGGGAGAGGCCGCAATGGCGCGCGCGACGCGCTCCTCGTTGAACGCCCACAAGTCCTCGATCGATCCGCCGCCGCGTCCCACGATGATGACGTCGACGCCGGGCACCTTCCCGAGCATCCGCAGGGCCGTGGCGACCTCGGCCGCCGCGTCCTCTCCCTGCACGCGCGCGGGACGAATCAGCACGCTCGCGTTCGGCGCGCGCCGCCGCAGCACCTTGAGGATGTCGCCGAGCGCCGCCCCGTCGAGCGACGTCACGATGCCGATGCGCCGCGGCAGCGACGGCAGCGGACGCTTGCGCGCCGCGGCGAACAGTCCCTCGGCCTGGAGGCGCTTCTTAAGCTGCTCGAACGCGAGCTGCAGCGCGCCCAGCCCCTGCGGTTCCATGTGTTCGCAGACGATCTGGTATTCGCCCTTCGGCTCGTAGACGCCGAGGCGCCCGCGCGCGATGACGCGCAGGCCGTCCTCGGGCTTGAACCGCAGGGTGCGCACGGCGGTCCGGAACATGACCGCCTTGATCTGCGCACTGCCGTCCTTCAGCGTGAAGTACATGTGCCCCGTGTTCCACACCTTGCAATTGGAGATCTCGGCCTCGAGCCAGACCTCCCCGAAATTGTTCTCGAGCAGCGCGCGAATGCCCGCCGTCAGCTCGCTGACCGAGTAGATGCGGCGCGCCAGGGGTGCGGGGGACGGCGCGTCGAGCGGGTCTTCTTCCTCGGCGGGCGTGTCGAACAGATCCGGCACGTCAGCGCTCCGTCGTCTGCGCCGCGAGCGCGTCGACCTCAGCGGTGGACAGGTTCAGGCGCTGGATGGCGGTGGCGCGCCCGGTCGCCTGGTCCGCCGTGACGATGACGGCGTTGAGGCGGCCCGGTCCCGTCGCGGATTCGAAGCGGACCGGCATGCTGGTGAGGAAGCGGCCGAGCGCGACCTCGGTGGTGACGCCGATGATCGAGTCGTGCGGTCCCGTCATGCCCGCGTCCGTCAGGTAGGCGGTGCCCTTGGGGAGGATCCGATCGTCGGCCGTCTGAACGTGCGTGTGCGTGCCGAACACGCCCGTCACGCGGCCGTCGAGATGCCACCCCATGGCGATCTTCTCGGACGTCGCTTCCGCGTGGAAGTCGACGATGATCACGCGCGCCCTGGCGCGCATGGCCTCGATCTCTTTCAGCACGACCGCGAAGGGATCGTCGAGCGGCTGCATGAAGATGCGCCCCATGACGTTGATCACGCCGATGGGCTCGCCGCTGCGTGTCTTGCCCACGTAACTGCCGCGCCCGGCGACGCCGGCGGGGAAGTTCGCGGGGCGCAGCAGTTTCGGCTGCCGCGGAATGTAGTCGAGGACTTCCTTCTTGTCCCAGACGTGGTTGCCGGTGGTCATCGCGTCGACGCCGTAGCCGAGGATGGTGTCGGCGATGTCGCCGGTGACGCCGAAGCCGGCCGCGGAGTTCTCGACGTTGGCGATGACGAAGTCCAGCGACTCCCGCTCGATGAGCGCCGGCACCGCGCGGCGCGCGATCTCGCGCCCGGGCTTCCCGAAAATATCGCCGATGAACAGGATGCGCATGGTGCGGGTGTATGTTACCGCGCTACGTGCGGACTCCTGCAAGATCCGGGGCGCCGATATGAGTGCCTAATACGCATATTACGTCCTTTAGGGTGACTGCGAAGCCCAGGCCGATCGAGGTGACGGAGTCAGCGCGGCCCTGCGCCGGATCGCGGCGAACGTGGAAGGGGAGTAGACTAGTCCCCATGGTTGACCACCACGCCCCCGACGCAGATGCACTCGATGACGCGGCGGCGGCGGAGCCGGCGCCGCTTATCACCAGCCGGTTTCTCTTTGTCGACGTCGCCGCCCAGCGGGCGAAGCAGCTCCGGCGCGGAGCGCTGCTGCGCGTCGAGCGTCATCCGTCCGGGCCCCACAAGCTCGAACGCCTGGCCATGGAAGAAGTGAGGCAGCAGCTCGTCCACTACACCACGCCGAGCGGATACCTCGGCAAAGGGGACGGCAAGTAAACCCGCCCGGAACTTCCCCCGCGCGATCGGCGTAAATCGGCGTAAGGAGTGGATGTCATGGCGTTCCTTCTGCTTGCCGGCTTCGCCTTCACGGCCGTCGTCGTCTTCCTGACGTTCGCCCTCGTGGCGGTCGTGATTAAGATCGCCGTCCGCATCATCCTGCTGCCGCTCCTGCTCCTCAAGTGGATCGTGATCGGCGTGATGCTGGCCGTGGTGGGGCTCGTGCTCATGCTGCCGCTGCTGACGATTCTCGCGGTCGGCGCGATCGTGTGGATGCTCGTTAAAGCGAATCGACGTCCGGCCGTGGCGTAACGAACCGGCGCTCCAGCGCGTCCGCGGCGCGCAGCAGCGTCGCCTCGTCGAACGGCCGCCCCGTCAACTGCAATCCTACCGGCAGCTTCTCCCTCGTCAGTCCGCACGGAATGCTGATCGCCGGCAGGCCCGCGAGGTTCGCGGCGGCCGTGAATACGTCCGACAGATACATCTTCAGCGGATCCGCCGTCCGCTCCCCGAGCTTGAATGCGACGGTGGGGCTGGTCGGCAGCGCCACGACATCGACGCGCGCGAACGCCTCCTCGTAGTCCTTCCGGATAAGCGCCCGCACCTGCTGGGCCTTCACGTAATACGCGTCGTAGTACCCGGCGCTCAGCACGAACGTGCCGATCATGATGCGCCGCTTGACCTCGGCGCCCAGGCGCGCCCGCGTGCGGTAATAGAGGTCCGAGAGCGTGGAGGCGTCCGCGCGGGTCCCATAGCGGACGCCGTCGTAGCGCGCGAGATTCGAGCTCGCCTCGGCGTTCGCCACCAGGTAATACACCGGGATGGCGAGCGAGGCGTGGGGGAGCCTGATGTCCGTCAGCGTGGCGCCCGCCCCCTGCAGCTCGCGCAGCGCGGCGTCGAAGGCGTCCCGTACGCCGGGCTCGACGCCGTCCTGCAGGAGCTCCCGCGGAACGCCGACGCGCAGCCCACTGATGTCGCCGTCGCCGGTCAGCGCCTTGGTGTAGTCCGGGACCGCGTCGGCCGCGCTCGTCGCATCGCGCGGATCGCGTCCCGCGATGATGCCGAAGAGCGCCGCCATGTCCTTCGCCGACCGCGCGAACGGGCCGATCTGATCGAGCGAGGACGCGAAGGCGATCAGTCCGTAGCGCGACACGCGCCCGTAGGTGGGTTTCAACCCGAGCACGCCGCAGAGCGCGGCCGGCTGGCGGATCGAGCCGCCGGTCTCGGATCCCAGCGCGAGCGGCACCATGTCCGCGGCGACCGCGACGGCGGATCCGCCGCTCGATCCCCCGGGAGTGCGGCCGGTGTCCCAGGGATTGCGAGACGGCCCGAACGCGGAGTGTTCCGTCGAGGATCCCATCGCGAACTCGTCGCAGTTCGTCTTGCCGATAATCACGGCCCCCGCGTGTTCGAGGCGCTCGACGACCGTCGCGGAGTAGGGGGGGACGTAGTGCTCGAGCACCCGCGATCCCGCCGTCGTCGGCATCGCCGCCGTGCAGATGTTGTCCTTGAGCGCGACGGGGACCCCCAGGAGCGGGGCTCCATCAAGGCCGGGGGCCCCTCCTCCCCGGCCCGCCGGCGGCCGGCGATCCAGCTGAGCGGCGCGCTCCAGCGCACCTTTCTCGTCGACGTGCAGGAAGGCGTGGAGCGTCGGATCGAGGCGCGTGATGCGGTCCAGCGCCTCGCGGCACACCTCGACGGCCGACACGTCCCGCGCGGCGACGGCGGCGCGGATTTCGCAGGCGTTCCGCGGGAGGCTCACGAGCCGAGCACCCGTGGTACCTTGAACAGTCCGGCGGCGCGATCGGCCGCGGGGGCCTGGCTCATGACTACGTCCCGATCGAGCGACGGGCCCGGCTCGTCCTCTCGCGATCCGATCGAGCCGGATGCGGGGAGCGCGGCGGCCTCGACACCCGAGGTGTCCACCTGCCGCACCTGGTCGGCGTAGCCGAGGATCGCCGTCAACTGCCCGGCGAAGAGCGTCACTTCATCGGGCGTGAGCTCCAGCCGCGCGAGCCTGGCGATGCGCTCGATGTCGGCGCGTGTAAAGGTTTCGGCCATGCTCATCAATTCTATCCGCCCCGCCGCCGTCGCGGGAACGTGGTATCCGGGGACCGCCGCCGCGCTCGCGCATGACGTGGACGCCTATCTGGCCGCGGTGCCGAGCGTGACGGTTCCCCGCGGACGGCTCGACGCCATCATCGCGCCGCACGCGGGCCTGATGTTCTCCGGACCGGTCGGGGCCTTTGCCTACAAAACGGCGGCGGAGGCGGGCCCGTTCGAGGCCGTCGTCCTCGTCGGCCCGTCGCACTCCGTCGCCTTCGACGGTCTCGCGCTATACCCCTCCGGCGCGTTCGAGTCTCCCCTGGGTCCCGCGGTGATTGACGAAGCGCTCGGTCAGGAACTGCTCGCGGCGTCGCCGCTGATTCAATCCCTGCCGGCCGCGCACACGCGGGAGCACTCCCTGGAGATGCAGCTCCCCTTTGTCCGTCGCCTGCTCCCGGACGCCGCGATCGTCCCGTTGCTGATGGGCTATCAGACCCGCGAGACGATTCTCGGCCTCGCGGACGCCCTCGCGCGCGTCGGGCTTGCCTCGCCGAAGCCGGGCGAAGGCGGGC
>DAIUEK010000090.1:5228-7143 GCA_036845165.1 Vicinamibacterales bacterium
CTTGCCTCGCCGAAGCCGGGCGAAGGCGGGCGCCGCGTCCTGCTCGTCGCCAGCACGGATCTGTCGCACTATTTCGATGCGGCGACGGCGGAAGGGCTCGACCGTCGCGTCCAGGACTCGGTCGCCGCGCTCGATCCCGATCGGCTGCTGGAGCTCTTCGAGGAATACCCGGAAGCTGAGCGCGGACGGTTCGTCGCCTGCGGCGGCGGTCCGATGATCGCCGTCATGCTCGCCGCCCGCGCGCGCGGTGCCCGCGACGGCCGCGTCCTCAAATACATGCATTCTGGTGAGATCTCCGGAGACACGAGCGCCGTCGTCGGCTACCTGTCCGCGGCGCTGGGGACCTTTACCGATGTTCACTGACGCGCAGCAGCACGCGCTCGTCGCGATCGCGCGCGCCGCGGTGACGGAGACGGTGACCGGGCGTCACGTCGACACGCCCGATCCCGGCGCGTTGCCGGAGGCGAGCGGTGCGTTTGTGACCTTGAAACGGGACGGCCTTCTGCGCGGCTGCATCGGGACGCTCGAGTGCCGGCGGCCGCTCGCCGAAGAAATCGCGCGCGTCGCCGTCAGTGCGGCCCGCGAAGATCCTCGCTTCGAGCCGGTGCGCGTGGCGGAACTGGACGGTCTCGACGTCGAGGTGTCCGTCCTCGGTCCGCTGGAGCCCATCGACCCGTTCGACGTCGGCGCTATCGTCATCGGCCGCCACGGCCTCGTCGTGGAACAGGGTGCCCGGCGCGGGCTGCTGCTGCCGCAGGTGGCCACCGAATGGGGATGGGGGCGCGAGGAGTTCCTGGCGCACACGTGCGGCAAGGCGGGGCTTCCGCCGGACGCGTGGCGGCGCGGCGCGACCGTGTATCGCTTCGACGCGGACGTCTTCGGCGGCTGAAGCCGTCCGCGCCCGCCGGCTGCGAGGAGATGGCAGGTGTCGAGGCACACGCCGACGCGCGGGGATCCGCCGATCTGACCGTACGTGTGTTATGTACTGCGCATGCGTAAAGTCCTGCCGGTTGCCC
This sequence comes from Vicinamibacterales bacterium, assembly GCA_036845165.1. Classification (GTDB taxonomy): domain Bacteria; phylum Acidobacteriota; class Vicinamibacteria; order Vicinamibacterales; family 2-12-FULL-66-21; genus JAICSD01. The sequence goes on from DAIUEK010000090.1 coordinate 6,245, forward strand.
TGTTCGCGCTCGCGTTGTCCGCCCTGCGTCCGGTGCCGCTCGACGCCTGGGGGTTTGGCGGCCACAAGTTCATCGCCGACCGGGCGATCGATCTCCTGCCGCCGGAAATCCGGCCGTTCTTCCAGAAGTTCCGGACGACCATTGTCGAACACTCGATCGATCCCGACACGTATCGGACGATGGGGTTCACCGACGAGCCGCCGCGGCACTTCCTCGACATGGATTCCTACGGGCCGTTTCCGTTCACGGAGCTTCCCCACGTCTACGACGAGGCGGTGGCGAAGCGCGGACGCGACTTCGTGATCAAGAACGGGACCCTGCCATGGCGCACGCAGGAGATCTACAACCAGCTGCGCGATGCCTTCAAGCAGCTCCAGACGGGGGGGTTCTCGCGCGACAACATCAAGCTGTTTTCCGCGGTCATCGCCCACTACGTCGGCGACTCGTTTCAGCCATTCCACGCCGCGGCCAACTACGACGGGCAGCTGACGAACCAGCAGGGGATCCATTCGCGGTTCGAGTCCGAGCTGTTCGATCGCTACCAGGACAAGCTGCGCATCGCGCCGGCCCCGGTGACGCCGATCGCGAACGCTCGCGAGTTCGTGTTCAGTACGCTCGCCGACAGCTTCCAGCAGGTGGACCCCATCCTCGCCGCGGACCGTGAGGCCATCAAGGGACGCACGGAGTACGACGATCGGTATTTCGCGGCCCTCTTCGAGAAGACGGGGCCGATCATGGAGCGGCGGATCTCCGGGGCCATTACCGGCGTCGCAGCCGTGATCACGTCCGCATGGATCGAGGCAGGGAAGCCCCCCCTGGCCGTCGATGCCCCCGTGCGCCTCCCACGCCCCATCCGGCGATAAGGTCTACAGCAGAGCATCGGCATGGCACTACGCTTG
>DAIUEK010000091.1:0-7121 GCA_036845165.1 Vicinamibacterales bacterium
CCCGGGTTCTTGCGGCTGCTTGTCACGACCCTTCGACAGGGCTCAGGGCAGGCGAACTCTCGCAGAGGGCGCAGATAAGCAGAGGAGCGGCTCACTAGGCTAATAGTCTGATCCAGTATTCTTGCGCCCTCGGCTTGTCCGCGCTCTCTGCGAGAGATCTTACTTGACCCGCGAGCCCTCTTATTCAAGCCTCAGCGCCTGGACGGGATCGATCGCGGTCGCGCGCCGGACCGGGACATAGCTGGCGAGCAGGGCGATCGCCCCGAGCGTGACGGCGACGCCCGCGTAGGTCACCGGGTCGGACGGTGACACTCTGTAGAGAAGAGCCGTAGCGCCCATGGCCAGGAGGCGGCCGCCGGCCAGGCCGAGCACCAGACCGATGGCGACCAGGACGCCTGTCTGCCGGAGCATCATCCGCGTGATGTCCGCGGGCACCGCGCCGAGCGCCACGCGCACGCCGAATTCCTTCACGCGCTGCGATGCGGAGTACGAGACGACCGCGTACAGCCCGGACGCCGCCAGGAGCAGCGCCAGCAGCGCGAACGCCACGAACAGGCTGCCGAGCACCCGGTCGCTCGACAGGTTCTCGTCGAGCGCCTGCTGCAGCGGCCGCAGCTCGTAGACCGGCACGTCCGCGTCGAGCGCGCGGAGTTCGGCCCGGACCGTCGCGGCCATGGCCGCGGGATCGCCCGCGCGCACCATCAGGGTCACGGACTTCGCCGGGCGCTGGCGCGACGAGAGGTAAATCTGCGGGTTCACCGACTCGAGATCCCCGCGCAGCACATCAGACGACACGCCGACGACCAGCAGGCCGTCGTTGCCGGCGACATCGCCCGAGAGCGACAGGCGGGCGCCAAGCGCGCGTTGGGGGTCGCCCCAGTATCGGCGCGCCATTTCCTTGTTGACGATGGCCACCTGCGCGCGGCCCGGCCGGTCCTCCGCAGCGAACGCGCGCCCCGCGACGATCGGCACGCCCGCGGTCGAGAAATACTGCTCGCTCACCGTCGCCGTCACGGCCCAGGGACGGTCCTCAGGGCGCGTGGACGGACGTCCACCGATAGCCACCTCGGTGATCGGTTCGGCGTCCAGGAAGGGGATGCGATTGGTGAGGGCGGCGCCTTCAATCCCCGGATTCGCCTGCAGCCGCGCGAGCAACCGCTCGTAGTAGTCCGACACGGCCGACGTGCTGGTGTACCGCCACGCCGGCAGGTCGATTCGTGCCGTCAGGATCTGGTGCGTGTCGATCCCGAGCTGGGCATTCGTCATGTTTCTCAACGCCTGCACGAGCAGCGTCGCAAGCACGAGCAGCATGACGGCCAGCCCCAGCTGCGTCACGATGAGCACGGAGCGGCTGCGCGTGGCGCGCACGCCGCCCGCGGTACGCGTACCGCCGTCCTTCAGCGCCTCGCCGGCATCCGCCCGCGTCGACTGCAGGGCCGGCAGGATCGCGAAGAGCATCGGCGTCAGCAGCGCGAGCCCCGCGGTGAACAGGAGCACGTTGCGATCGATTTGCACCATGGCAAAGAAGGGCTCGTAGGACGCCGCGCGAACGGCCGAAAGGCCGGCGTAGGCGACGGCGAGCCCGAGCGCGCCGCCGCACACGCCGTAGACCAGGTTCTCGGTCAGCATCTGGCGAATCACCCTCGTGCGGCTGGCGCCGAGCGCCGAACGGACGGCCAGTTCGCGACGCCGGCTCGTGACGCGGGAGAGCACGAGGTTCGCGAGATTCGCGCAGGCCAGCAGCAGCACGAAGCCGACGACGAGCGACAGCAGCGTCATGATCACGAAGGTGTTCGTTCCCGTCATCGCCTCGCGGGTCGGCGCGACGCGCGCGGTCCATCCCTCGTTCGTCTTCGGATGCTCCTGCGCAAACCGCCGGGCGACCTGCCGCACCTCGGCGGCCGCCTGCGCGAGCGTGACGCCGGGCTTGAGCCGTCCGTTGACGCGGAGGATGCGCTCCTCGCGCGGCGCGTCCGCCGAAAGCGACAGCGGCGTCCACACGTCGATCTCCGAGATGTTGCCGATCTCGATGTCGGGCGCGAGGACGCCCATCACCGTCGCCGGCCTCCCATCGAGCATCATCGTCTGGCCGACAACTGTCGGGTCGTTGAGGAGATCGTGCTGCCAGTAGTGATAGCTGATGACGACCTCGCCGGCGGCGCCCGGCGTGTCCGCGGCCTGCGAGAAGCCGCGGCCCATCTGCAGCCGAAGCCCCCACATGTCGATGAGATTGGCCGTCACGCGCGAGGTCGTGAGGCGCCGCGCGTCGCCGCGACCGGTCAGCGTGACGTTGGTCCGGAACGTCGCGCCGAGCGTTTCGAACGACGTCAGCGTCTTGCGGTAGTCCATGAACTCGGGAATCGACAGCGGACCCCGGTTGCCGCCCATGTGCGGGTCGACGGCGAAGATCCAGCCGAGCGTGTTCGTGTCCTTCAACGGGAGCGGGCGCAGCAGCAGCACGTTCGCGAAGCTGAAGATGACGGTATTCGCGCCGATCGCCAGCGCGAGCGTCATGACGACGACGAGGGAAAACGTGGGCTGGCGCCGGACCATCCGCACGCCATAGAACAGATCCTGCAGAAACGTGCGCATGATGCCGTCTCCCCTGAGTTCGGTGGGTGCTCCGGGTTGCCAGGGATGCTGCAGCGCCGCGGCGAGCGCCTGCCGCACGATCCGTCGCCGCGCGGGGACGGCCCCTTCCGACGAAGGAACCGCCATGAACGATTTCTTAGACGATGTCTAAGAAATAGGGTTCCACTCAGGCTCCAGGCTTTGGGCTTTGGGCTTTAGGAAAGCGGCTGGGGCGCTTCCGGCGTCTGCCAGACAACCTTCGTGAACTGGCCGCGCTGGAGCAGCTCGCGCCCCTTGCCGCCGCGGCCGGTCACCTCGTACTTGGTGGTGCTGATCGTCTGCTCGGCGCCCCTGGTCGTTTCCACCGTCATCAGATCGCGATCGCCGGATGAGGCGATGAACCCGAGGACGCGGTCCTCCTTTGGCCGCCAGCTTGATCAGGATGACGCCGCGCCCCGGGCCCGAGAGGAAGTTCACTTCGTCAGCCCTGGTCAGAATGGCCCGGGCCTCGCGCGTGGCGGCGATGAGGATTTCGCCCCCCTTCAGCGTCGCGACGCCGACGACCTCGGCGCCTTCCGCCGTCCGCGCGTACCGGCGGCCGGCGCGCGTGCTCGGCTCGACGAACGGCTCGAGCGAGAAGCGCAGGCTGTAGCCGTCGCTCGTGACGGCGACGGCGTGGACGGGAGGGACTGCGGACGGGTCTGAAGACCCATCCCTGCGCGTCGGTGGCGCGATCTTGCCGGCGGCGCGCGGATCGAGACTCAGCGCGGCGACGATGCTCTCGCCGTCCTTCAGCTTGAAGAAGCGCTGGATCGGCTCGCCGTAGCCGGTGGACGACGGCAGGTCGGCGATGCGCGCGCTGTAGGCGACGCCGAAGTTGCTGAAGAACACGGTCGACGCGCGGGTGCTCCCCGCCACGACCGCGAGCACCGCGTCTCCCTCGCGCAGGCGCGTGGTCGCGATGTCCTTCACTTCCTTCTGGCGCTTCACCCATCCGTCGCGGGACACGATCACGACGTTGTCCTCTTCGACGATGAAGTCTTCGGCGGTGTACTCGGCTTCTCCTTCGTCGCTCGACATCTTCGTGCGGCGCGGGTCGCCGTACTGCTTCTGGATCTGGGCGAGCTCTCCGCGGACGATCGCCCAGCGGCTCTCTTCGCTCTTCAGCAGCCCGCCGATCTGCCGCGCGCGCTTCCGCTTTTCGTCCAGCTCTTTCCTGATGACGAGAATCTCGAGGCGCGCCAGCCGGTAGATCTTGAGCTCGAGGATCGCGTCGGTCTGGTCGGCGTCCAGATCGAAGCGTTTCATGATCCCCTGCGCCGCGTCCGCCTTGCCGTCCGACTTCCGGACGATCTTCAGGATCTCGTCGAGCGCATCGAAGACCTTCTCGAAGCCCTCGAGGATGTGGATGCGCTTTCTGAGCGACTCGAGCTCGTGCTCGAGGCGCCTGGTCACCACGTCCAGCCGGAAGTGCAGGAAGTAGAAGAGCATCTGGTGCAGGTCCAGGCGCTCCGGGCGGCCCACCTCAGGGTTGCCCTCCGTCGGGACAAGGCACGTGAGGTTGACCGGGAAGTTGGTCTGGAGCGGCGTGTGCTTGAACAGGTACGCCATGACCATCTTCTCGTCGGCGTCCTTCTTCAGTTCCAGCGCAATCCGCACATCATCCGTCGACAGATCCTTGACGTCGACGAGCGGCGGCAGCTTCCGGCTGAGCGCGACATCGCCGATCCGCGTCACGAGCACCGACTTGTCGACCGTATACGGAATGCTCGTGATGTAGATCGTCTTCGCGCCGCGCATTTCGGGTCCGGCCTCCCACGTCGCGCGGAGGCGGATGGCGCCGGATCCGGTCTTGTAGATTTCCTTCAACTCCTCGGCGGAGTTCAGCATCTCGCCGCCGGTCGGGAAGTCCGGGCCCTTGATGTAGCGGGACAACTGCACGCTGTTCAGATCCGGGTTGTCGAGGAGCTTGATGAGCGCCGTGCAGACTTCCGTCAGGTTGTGCGGCGGGATGTTGGTCGCCATGCCGACGGCGATGCCCGTCGCGCCGTTGACGAGCAGGGTCGGAATGCGCGAGGGCAGGACCACCGGCTCGGTTTTGGTGCCGTCGTAGTTCGGACGGAACGGCACGGTCGACTGATCGATCTCCGCCAGCAGCTCGTCCGACAGGCGGGCCAGGCGGCACTCGGTATAGCGCATCGCCGCCGCGCTGTCGCCGTCGAGCGAGCCGAAGTTGCCGGAGCCGTCCACCAGTGGATAGCGCAGCGAGAACGGCTGCGCCATGCGCACGAGCGTCTCGTAGAGCGCGACGTCGCCGTGCGGGTGATAGCTCCCCATCACGTCGCCGACGACCTTCGCGCACTTGCGGTGCTTCACGTCGGCCGTGAGATTCTGCTGCCACATCGTGAAGAGGATGCGGCGCTGCACGGGCTTCAGCCCGTCGCGGACGTCGGGAAGCGCGCGGGAGGTGATGACGGAGAGCGCGTAATTGAGATACCGGGTCTGGGCCGCTTCGTGCAGCGGGACCCCTTCGTCCACGGGGCCCGAGGGAGTATCGACGTCGGTCTCGGTATCGAACAGTGATCTGTCGGTGGGCTTCCTACGCTTGGCCATCGAGCCTTAAGAATAGCAGCAGATAGAGGAGGACGGAGTCATTCTCGATTTGCGATTGGCGACTGACGAGTAGACAGATTGTCGACTGCCGATCGACAATTGGGGTCCACTCGCCAATCGACAATCGCAACTCCGTGAATCGTCAGTCGCCAATCGCCAATCTTCACTGGAGTCCGATCGCCGCCCTCTTCCCCCGAAGCACGTACTTCTGGATCTTTCCCGTCGCCGTCTTCGGCAGCTCCGGGATGAACGTGACGGACTTCGGCGCCTTGTAGTGAGCCAGGTGATCGCGCGCGAACTGGCGGACCTCGTCCTCGCTGGCCGTCGCGCCCGATCGCAGGACGACAAAGGCGTGCGGCGCTTCGCCCCAGCGCGCGTCGGGAAGCCCGACGACCGCGGCTTCCTGGACGGCGGGGTGGCGCAGCAGCACGCCTTCCACTTCGACCGACGAGATGTTCTCCCCGCCGCTGATGATGACGTCCTTCAATCGATCCCGTATCTCGGCGTAGCCGTCCGGGTGCACGACGGCGGCATCTCCCGTGCGGAACCAGCCGCTCCCCATCGCGCGTTCTGTCGCGTCCGGATCGTTGTAGTACCCCGCCATCACCACGTTGCCGCGGACGACAATCTCGCCGATGCTGGCGCCGTCGGGCGCGACGGGCTGGTCCTGTTCGTCGACGACGCGCAACTCCCCCGAGGTGATGAGCTCCACGCCCTGCCGCGCCTTGATGGCCGCACGCTCCTGGAGCGGCAGGGCCGCATGCTCCGGGCGGGGCTCGCAGATGGTAATGAAGGGCGCGGTCTCCGTGAGGCCGTAGACCTGCGTGACGACCCATCCGAGGTCCTGTTCCATGCGCTCGATCGTCGCGGCGGCCGGCGGCGCACCGGCGGTGAGCACGCGCACGCCTCTGGGCGCACGCGCCCGCGTCTCCGGCGGGCTGTTCGCCAGGGCAATCAACACCGTCGGTGCCGCGCACAGCATCGTCACGCCCTCGTCGGCGATGAGGCCGAAGATCGCCCCGGGATCGATCTTTGAAACACAGACATGGCACGCGCCCGCGGCAGTCACCGTCCACGTGTAGGTCCAGCCGTTCGCGTGGAACATCGGGAGCGTCCAGAGGTACCGATCGGCGACGCTCATCGGCACGTGCACCAGCATGCCGATGGAGTTCATCCAGGCGTTCCGGTGCGTGATCATCACGCCTTTGGGCCGCGACGTGGTTCCGCTCGTGTAGTTGATCGTCAGCAGATCGCGCTCGTCGATCGCCGCAGGCTCGAACGACGGCGAGGACTCCGCGAGGAGCGTCTCGTAGTCGAGCCATCCATCGCTCGCGCCGCCGAGGGCAACGAAGTGCTCGACCCCTGGAACGTCGGCACGGATGCGGTCGACGGTGTCGAGATACTCGGGATGCACGCAGACGACCCGGGCGCCGCTATGGGAAAGGAGGTACTGGAAGTCGTCGGCGATCAGCCGGTAGTTCAGCGGCACCAGCACGGCGCCGATCTGCGGGACCGCGTAGAAGGATTCGAGCTGCGCGTGCGTGTTGGGCGAAATGTAGGCGACCCGGTCCCCCTTCCGGATGCCGGCCCGCTGCAGCCAGCCCGACCAGCGGTCGCAGCGGTCCCCGAACTGCCGATACGTCAGGCGGAGCGATCCGTCCACAACCGCCGGACGCTCGGGATACAGCCGCCGCGAGCGGCGGAAGAACTCGAGGGGCGTGAGGGGGACTTCCATATAGAGGCGACGATAGCCCTGGAGGGGGCCGAAGGCAACGGATCTCATTCTCGACCGGCGATTGGCCAGTGACGATTACACGGAGTTGCGATCGTCGATTGGCGATTGGACCCCAATCGTCCATCGGCAGTCGACAATCCGTGTAATCGTCAGTGGCCAATAGTGGCCAATCGCCAATCACCAATGAGTTACCGTCGGTAAG
>DAIUEK010000092.1:0-7072 GCA_036845165.1 Vicinamibacterales bacterium
GTCAGTTGTTCTGGCATTTGGCGTCGATGAACGACTTCAGCGTCAGGCGGAGCTCGGGGGGCAGTTCTTCGTCTCGGAGCGAGCGCAGGAGGGAGACCGTCGATTCGTAGGTCCGGAGCTGCGAGACGCAGCGGGGGCACTTGTCCAGGTGCGCCTCGAGCTCCTGCCGGAGCGAAGGGGACAGCTGACGTTCCAGGTAGTCCGCCAGCAGCTTGACTACCGACCCGCAGCCACAGCCCATCGTGCTATCCCCGCCACAGACGAACACAGACGAACACTGGTTTCGTTCTGTGTTGATCCGTGTTTATCTGTGGCGACATCAAACAGTGGCCTAGAAATCGTACCCGATCCAGATCGAGAACTTCGGCCGGCGCAGCCACTTACTTCCGCTGCTGACGCCGTCCACCGTCGCCTGGTACGCATACACGTAGTCTTCCCAGCCCTTGTTCAGCTGCGTCCGCCACGCCCAGTCGAAGTGAATCGGGAATCCGAGCGCGAAGGTCTCGAGGCCCAGGCCGTAGGAGGCGCGGCCGTCGAGGAGCCGGAGTCCGGTGATCGTCTGGGTGGGACCGAACACCGGCGTGACCGCGCCCGTGAGGAAGTCCTGCGTGTAGTTGACGATCGGCTGCACCGTGATCGGCGCCCGCGAGGACACCTGCAACGTGGTGCCGGCGAACTGTGACGCGCCGAAATCTGCGAACGCGACGGCCCGGAGGCCGCCGATGACGCCGACCGGCGTGAGGGCCGCCTCGATCAGGGGGAACCGCAGCTCCGCGTCGGCGAAGAAGGCCTTGTTGCCGATGAACTCGAGGTACTGGTACCCGCGCAGCTCCGAGTTGCCGCCGGAGTACAGGTACGACGGAAAGTCACCCCAGCTTTTCAGCCCACGGAAGCGGAACGCCAGCACGCCGTTCGTGGCAATGCGGAGGTACTTCCGCGCATCGAGATCCACGGTCTGGCGCGAGATGAAGCTGCCGAGTTTCGGCGCGTCCTCGTAGCCAATCCGCATCGTTTCCCCGGACAACGGTCCATACTCGCGGAACACGGTCGTCTCGCGGACGTACGCGACGCCGAGCGGCATGAGTTTCCCGTCGGCAAACAGCGATCGGCCGTACACCTGCTGCTGGTAAGCGGCGGCCTGTTGCTGCAGCGTCGGGTCGCTGTACTGCTGCTTGAACTGCACCAGCCCACCCGTCAGCTCCAGGCGCGCATAGCGATTGAGCGGGTAGATGCCGAACGCGGTGCCGCCGCGCGACGTCTGCGTCGCGAGCGCGTCCTTATGGCTCAGGAAGCCGTATTGCGAGGCATAGAACGTGCCCGCGTTGTTCGCGTAGTAGAACTGCGTCTGCGAGAACCCCTGCAGCGCGTACTGGAGGCGCCGCGACAGGTTCAAGTACGATCCCGACAGCGAGCGGTACTGCGAGACGGACGCGGCGTAGAAGCTGAACTGCTGATCGCCGAGGACATCTGTGAACGTGACCTGCGTGCCGCCGAAGAAGTCCCCGCCGCTCGTGACCCCCACGTTGACCGGCGGGCGCCCCTCGAGGAACAGCTTCTCGAAACGTCCCTTCACCCGCTCGTTGTCCTTCACGAGCGTGTGGCTGAGCGGCGGCTGGAAGTCGATGACCGGGCCCGGCGCGCCGAAGTCGGCGGTCGCGACCGTGTGCAGCGCTTCCTTCTGCGCCGGCATCGTGTGGATGCCGTATTCACCCTTGTAGTAGGTGATGAACGCAATCCTTTGCGCCTTGTTCTCGTCCCTCAGCAGGACAGGCGAGACGTTGCCGCCGAGCGCGTCGGTGTACTGCTTCAGCTCGTTCGTCTTGAGGTTCAGCGTCCAGATGTTGTAGATGTTGCCGTTCTTGGCAATCTCGGGGCTAATCGGCTGGTTCGGATCCACCGCCGTCGACGGGAACACCAGCGTGTCGGCATCCATGAACTGCGCGCCGCCGTCGTCGTGCGTCCCGAAGGTGAGCTGCGTCTTCTTGCCGCTCGCAAGGTCGAGGCGGAACAGCTTGTCGTTCCCGCTGATCCGCGCGATGTAAACGAGGGTCTTGCCGTCGGGCGCGTAGGTCGGCGCGTAGTCGCCGAACGGATCGCTGGTGACGTTCTTGATGTCGCCGGTGTCGATGTTGATGGTGAAGATGTCGGCGACCGCGTTCCGGAGCCCGGCAAACGCCAGCGTCTTGCCGTCGGGGCTGAAGTCGGGAGACTCCGGCATGTCGACGGACTTGATCTCGAGGCGCTTCTCGATCTTGCCCGTCAGGACGTTCTGAACGACCAGGATCTTCCCCTTCTCCTTGCGCGCGAAGTACGCGATCCGGTCGCCGACCGGCGACCACGACATCCACGGCACGGCGTTCCCGCGGAACCCGCCCGGCGTCGCGATGTACTCGAAGCCAAAGCCGGTGTTGAAGCCGCCCGTGAGGTTCCGGATGATCTTCCCTTCCTTGGTGGACATCAGGACGATGTCGAGCTCCTGGTCCTTGCGGTTGCCCGCGGCGACGGCGATCAGGTCGCCTGAGGGGGAGGGCTCGATGGAGACGACCGAGACAAACGGCGTCTTGCCGCGCTTCGGCGCGAGATCGCGGCCGTAGTCCTGCGGGCGTTCCTTGTCGCGGAACGGCTTGAAGCGGTCCTTGAGGTACTTGTCGAACTGTTCGTCGAACTCGTCGGGCTTCAGCTTGAAGGCTTCCTCGTAGGCGCTATCGCCGCCGCCGATGACGCTCTTCCGGAGGGCGAACAGGAACTGCCGCAGGCCTTCCTTCCCCCACTTCGACTCGATGAATTCGAACGCCGCGTGCCCGAGGTTGTAGGGGAGGCGGCCGTCGGCGAACTGCACGCCCTGGAAATCGCTCATCGGCGGGATGATGTCCGCGATGGCGGCGTCGCGCACCGACATGAGGTCGAACGGATTCCAGTAGCCCGTCTCGTAGTCCGCCAGGCCCTCGTCGACCCACAGGGGGAGGCCCCGGCGCAGCAGCGTGCGCGGAATGATGTCGAACTCGAAGATGTGCGTGAGCTCGTGGGTGATCAGGCGGTAGAGCGCATCGGAGGGTTCGTCGATCGGCAGCACCATGCGGTCGCGGTACGGCTCCGCGAACGCGAGCACGCCTTCGGGCAGCTCGCCCGGGTCGATGTTCTGCTGCTGGAACTCGCTGGCCGTCTTGTAGAGGACCAGGGGCACCTTGAACGCGAGGTCGTGCTTCAGGTCCGCGCTGACCTGCTGGTACGCGCTTTCCGCGTAGCTCGCGACCCGTTCGAGGTGCGGCTCGATCTCCGGGTAGTAATAAATCTCGAAGTGATCGGTCGTGTACGTGTGCCAGTTGAAGTGGTCGTACTTGATCCGGTTCTTGTTGTAGTACGGCACGAAGGCCGTCTGCGCGCTGGCGGCAAGCGTGCCTGCGACAAAGACGAACGTAAAAAGGGCGATGCCGAACGGCGCACGTAACCCGCGCCTGCTGCTCCAACGCATGTGTACACCTCGAATGGTGCCGATGTTACTGTGACTACGACGTTTGCCGCAATGCTGGCGTCCCCGCCCGGGGACCCCGACCGTGCCGGGCAGCAAGCCACGTGCCTTCCGTTCGGGTCCCTGCGGGGAGATTCCCGGGTCCGGACGCCCCCTGATTGTCCCCCACCGGGAACGGCGGTGTCCTCTCCGCGATACAATGCAGGAATAAACCCGCACGCCCCCGGTGTTCTCTCCTCTGGGCGTCTGCGGCAGTCCTCGCATGGCATTCCGCCGTCCCGTTGGCCGTCCGCCCGGTGCTGCCCCGACGGGCGGGCCTCGCGCTATTGACGCGGATTTCGAGCAGGCCGCGCTGGCCCACATCGACAGTCTCTTTGGGACCGCGATGCGCCTGACGCGCCGCGCGCCGGACGCTGAGGACCTGGTGCAGGACACGTATTTGAAGGCGTTTCGCGCGGCCCATCAGTTCGAGCCAGGGACGAACCTCAAGGCGTGGCTGTTTACCATCCTCCACAATACGTTCCGCAACATGCGCCGGCATGCCGGGCGGAACCCGGTTGAGGTGGACAGCGAGGCGGTCGAGCGGGCGGTGAGCGACGGCCCGGGGGGACAGTCACCCGAGCAGATGCTGTCGCGCCGCGACCTCGATGCGGATCTGAAGGGGGCGCTGGATGCGCTGCCCGACGCGTTCCGCCAGGCCGTCTGGCTGCGGGACGTCGAGGAGCTGTCGTACGCCGAGGTGGCGGACGTGCTCGGCGTGCCGATCGGCACGGTGATGTCGCGCATCTCGCGAGGCCGACGGGCGTTGCTGGACGGGCTGCAGGCCCGGCGCGGGGCCGCGAGCGGCGTCCCCGGGAAGACCGCGAACGGGAAGAGGCAGACGGAGCTGATCAGGAACCATGGCTGAAGACATCCGGACCTGCCGGGACGTGGAGGAGCATCTCGCGCCGTACGTGGACGGCGAAGAGACGCTCGCGGTCCGCGTCTCCGTGGCATCGCATCTCGCGGCCTGCCCGCCGTGCCGGGAACTGGCGGACGCCGGGCGTTCGGCCAGGGACCTCGTCGTCGAGCACCGCGCGGAACTCCGCACGGCCGCGCCCGCCGAGCTCCGCGCGCGCTGCGCGGCTCTCCAATCTTCCGCTTTCGCCAAGGCTTCGGCGAGACAAGCGAGAACGTCCTCATCCATCATTCGCAGGTGGGCGCCGCTTTCCCTTGCAGCGACTCTCGTCTTGGCTGTCGCCGGCGTGTTCCTCTTCGGCCTGAACGATCGTGTCGAGGCGCTCGCGGCGAGCCTGGCGATCGATCACGTGAAGTGTTTCAAGGTGGGCGGCCGCTCGTCGCACGCCGAGGCGTCGGTCGCGGAGCGCGACTGGCAGCAGGACCAGGGCTGGCCGATCGTCGTGCCGCAAAGCGAGCCCGCGCAGCAGTTGACGCTGGTCGACGTCCGTCGGTGTTTCTCGACCGACGGCCGCGCGGCGCACATGATGTACACCTGGCGCGGCGCGCCGCTCTCGCTCTACGTGCTGCAGGAGAACGCCGGAGCCGACCGCGTCGTCGAGAAGATGGGGCACGAGGCGGTCATCTGGTGCGCCAACAAGCGCACGTACGCGGTCATCGCGGACGGCCATCCGCAGGACCTCACGCGTATCGTCGACTACATGAAGGCACACGCACGATGAAGTCACGCTGGATCATCGCGGGCGCCGTGGCGCTGTCGCTGGGCCTGTTGACGCTGCCGATGCTGCGCGGTCGCGGCGGCGAGACGATCACGCCGAAGGAGGGCGCCGGATCCACCTCCGCGTCCCGCAATTCGAGCTGCGACGCCGAGGGCACCGCGAAGTTCAATTTCGTCCTGAAGGACGAGCACAACGTCCCCGTGAAGATGGCCGACTACAAGGGCAAGGTCGTGCTGTTGAATTTCTGGGCGACGTGGTGCGGGCCCTGCAGGCTCGAGATCCCCGCGTTCGTCGAGCTCTACGCGAAGTACAAGGACCAGGGGTTCGTGGTCGTCGGCGTATCGGTCGACGACAGCCCCGAGCAGCTGCAGCCGTTCATGAAGGAGTACCGCATGAACTATCCCGTGCTGCAGATGACGCCGGACGTCGAGACCGCGTTCGGTCCGTTCTACGGCTACCCGACGACATTCTTCATCGCGCGCGACGGATCGATCTGCACGAAGCATCTCGGGCCAGCGACGAAGGCGCAGTTCGAGCGGGAGATCAAAGCGCTGCTTTGATCACGCGGGGCTCCGCCCCACACCCCGGCTCGTCGCTTGCGGGGGGCCCTACGCCCCCGCGCCGCTCCTCGCGGGCGCGCTGCGCGCGCCTTCATGTAGTACAATCTCGCGAGATGCTGAAGGGATTCACGCACGCGCGTCTCGCCTGCGGATGCCGCCTGTCGTTCCGCGACGGCGTCGAAGGCAGTCCCGTGACCGTCGTCGTCGAGCAGAAGTCCCCCGCGTGCCCCCAGACCATTCACGTTTCCGGTCTTCCGCTCTACGACTACCGCGAAGCGCTCCGCCCGCCGACTCGCCTCGGTCCCCCCATCGAAGAAGAATTCGAAGAAGAAAATTAGGCCCGGACAACACCGCGGCGCCAACCCATTGGCGATTGGCGATTGGCCACTGAAGATTACACGGAGTTCCGATTGTCGATTGGCGATTGGGTGGTGAAACCTGTCACGTGGGTGTTCAGTCTTGGGGCATGGCTGCTAAAACGTGCCTGACGCCGGTGCTGCGAGGCTTCGGTTGCGCGCGGGTCGGCGCGGTCGAGGTTCCATAGCGTTCGCTGCGTTTCGAAGACCAGCGCGCACAGCGTCACGAGTGACGCGCCAATCACGTACGGCACCACGCCGACCATGTAGGCCCTGCCTGCCGTCGCGAGCCAGACATTGATAGCGATGAACACGAGCCGGATCTCGATGGGACCGATCTTGAGATAGCTGATGGTCAGGACGCCGGTGACCGAGCGCGCCAGGAACGAGCTGACCATGAAGCCGCCGGAGACGGCCAGCACCACGGCCATCAGATACTGCGACCTGTCCGGCAGCAGCATCGTGTAGCCGAGCAGAATCGCGCACAGAAACACGTAGTCGAGCAGGTGGTCCATGTAGTACCCCCACCGGACGAGGCCCGCGTTCCTCAAGGTTCCGACCTTGCCGTCGATCGCGTCGGTCACGTATTGCAACGCGATCAGGCCCGAAAGCGCCCAGAGCCAGCGCTCGTCGCCTCTGGCGAGCGCGCTGGCCGAGAGCACGAGCGCACTCCAGAGCAGCGTGAGCAGCGTCAGGTGCTGCGATTCCACCCACGCCGGCACGTGCCGGAGCAGGCGCCCGACAACTCTGCGCTCCCAGGGCGCCAGCAGCGAGTCCGAGTGTTTCCGATCCTTCCGAGATTCGGTCGCGAGCATGGGGCCTCCCGTCGTAGCGGCCTACGGACAGGAAGGCGCGCGGCGGCTGGAAAGTAGCTCACGGCGCCCCGAGAGCCGCGAACCCTGGATCTGCCTTCTGCCTTGAGTTTTGAGCCTTGAGCCCTGAGCCCTGAGTCGTCCTACCGTCCGATCCGGAAATTCGCCACCAACGGCAGATGATCGGACGCCATGAGCG
>DAIUEK010000093.1:0-7021 GCA_036845165.1 Vicinamibacterales bacterium
CCGGCCAACTACGATCTCGGTGAGGCCCTGAAGGTCGTCGTGCTGAGCACGACCGAGGGAGACGACAAGCCGCTCAAGTATCCGGGCATGTTCCGCCGCGCGTCCGTGCTGGTCATCAACAAGATCGATCTGCTCCCGTATGTGAACGCGAAGGTCGAGACGATCGAGAAATACGCGCGGGACATCAATCCGTCGTTGACGATATTCCAGACCTCGTGCACCACCGGAGCGGGTATTCCGGAGTGGTGCGAGTGGCTGCGACAACAGGTCGCGGCGAAGCGTGCGTGAACGGCTCCGCGCGATCGTGACCGGCGCCGTGCAGGGCGTCGGCTTCAGGCCGTTCGTCTACCGTCTCGCCATCGCGTTGCGCCTCGAGGGATGGGTGCGCAACTCGCCGCAGGGGGTGTTCATGGAGGTCGAGGGGGACCGTCCCGCCCTCGACAGCTTCCTGGCGCGGCTCCTTGCGGAACGGCCGCCGCGCGCCGTAATCCAGGGCCTGGAAACATCGTGGCTCGACCCGTGCGGCCATGCCGGGTTCGAGATCCGCGAAAGCGCGGCCGACGGGGCGCCGGTCGCGCTCGTCCTTCCCGATATCGCCACCTGCGACGAGTGCCTGGCCGAAGTGCTGGATCCCGCCGACCGGCGGTACGGGTATCCGTTCACCAACTGCACCAACTGCGGCCCGCGCTTCAGCATCATCGAATCGCTGCCCTACGATCGTCTCGGAACCTCGATGAAGAGCTTCGTGATGTGCGAGGCCTGCCAGCGCGAATACGACGACCCGCTGGATCGTCGGTTCCACGCGCAGCCAAACGCGTGCCCTGCGTGCGGGCCGCGACTGGCGCTCTTCGACGCGGGCGGTGTGGTCATGGCGGTCAAGGGCGCTGCCCTTGCCGGGGCGGCCGCCAGGATTCTCGAGGGGGGCATCGTTGCGGTGAAGGGGCTCGGCGGTTTCCACTTTGTCGTCAGGGCCGACGATGAGGCGGCGGTGCAACGGTTGAGGGCGCGCAAGCACCGCGAGGAGAAACCATTCGCGGTGATGTTCCCGTCGCGTGCGGACGTCGAGCGCGCATGCGTCGTGTCGCCGGCCGAAGCACGGTTGCTCACCTCGCCGGAGTCACCGATCGTGCTGCTGCAACGGCGCGAGCACCCGACCTGCACCGTCGCGACCTCGGTGGCTCCCCGCAATCCATCGCTCGGCGTCATGCTGCCCTACACGCCGCTCCATCATCTGCTGCTCCGGGCGGTCAACGTGCCCGTCGTGGCCACGAGCGGCAACCTCTCGGACGAACCGATCTGCACGGACGAGCGGGACGCGGTCGAGCGTCTCGGCGGTATTGCGGACCTGTTCCTCGTCCACGATCGACCGATCGTCCGTCACGTGGACGACTCGATTGTCCGCGTGGTCCTCGACCGTGAACTCGTGCTGCGGAGGGCGCGCGGGTACGCGCCGCTGCCGATACCGCTCCGCCGGCCAGCGCCGCCGCTGCTCGCGGTGGGCGCGCACCTGAAGAACACGGTTGCGCTCACGGCAGGTCCCAACGTGTTCATCAGCCAGCACATCGGCGATCTCGAAACGCCGCAGGCGCTCGCGGCCTTCAAGCATGTCATCCAGAGCTTCTGCACGCTCTACCGATCGAATCCCGTGCGCGTCGTGGCCGACCTCCACCCCGATTACCTCTCGACGAAGCACGCAAAGACCCTGGGCCTTCCCCTCGTCGCTGTGCAGCACCATTACGCGCACGTGGCCGCGTGCATGGCGGACAACGATCTGGACGGCCGCGTGCTGGGCGTCTCGTGGGACGGTACGGGCTATGGTCCGGACGGTTCGGTGTGGGGCGGCGAGTTTCT
Organism: Vicinamibacterales bacterium; assembly: GCA_036845165.1. GTDB lineage: Bacteria > Acidobacteriota > Vicinamibacteria > Vicinamibacterales > 2-12-FULL-66-21 > JAICSD01. The sequence goes on from DAIUEK010000093.1 coordinate 1,852, forward strand.
GCTGACCGACGACAAGGGGTTCGAGCGTGTGGCGACGTTGCGACCGTTCCGCCTGCCAGGCGGCGAACGCGCCGTCCGGGAGCCTCGACGCGCGGCGCTTGGCCTGCTCTACGCCTTGCACGGCACTGCCGTTGCGAGCCGCGAGGACCTGCCCGGCGTCGCGGCCTTCGAACCCGCGGCGCGGGCGCTGCTGGTCCAGGCCCTCGAACACGAGCTGAACGCTCCCCTCACGACGAGCGCCGGACGCCTGTTCGACGCGGTGGCCTCGCTGGCGGGTGTCCGGCAGACGTCGACCTTCGAGGGGCAGGCCGCGATGGAGCTGGAGGCTGCACTCGATGAACGCGCGGTGGATGCCTATCCGTTCGTGTTGACCGCCCGCGGCGCGGACTTTGCCGGTCCGCCCTGGACCGCGCCCGCGACGGTCGTGGACTGGCAGCCGATGGTTGAGGCCATTCTCGCGGATGTCGCCGACGGGGTGCCTGTTGGTGTAATCTCTGGGCGATTCCACGCGTCGCTGGCGAAGATGATCGTGCACGTCGCACTCCGCGTGGGGGAGCCGAGGGTCGTTCTCACGGGGGGCTGTTTCCAGAACCGGCGCCTCATCGAGCTCGCGGTTCAGGGGCTTCGCGACGCCGGCTTCCGGCCGTACTGGCACCAGCGCGTGCCGCCCAACGACGGCGGGATTTCACTGGGCCAGATTGCGGGGTGCGTGAGAGCCCTGCAATCCTGAATGGGAGGATGGTGAGCCATGTGCCTCGCGGTTCCCGGCAGGATTGTCAGCATCGAGGGAGACGACCCGCTCCTGCGCAGTGGCAGGGTCGATTTCTCCGGTGCCATCAAGCTCGTCAACCTCGCGTACGTGCCTGAAGCGCAGGTGGGGGACTACGTGCTCGTCCATGTCGGGTTTGCGATCTCGACGGTGGACGAAGCCGAAGCGCGCCTGGTCTTCCAGTATCTGAAAGAGATGGGGGACCTGGCGGACATCGAGGACGGCGGTCTGTCGTGAAGTTCATCGACGAGTACCGAGACCCCGACGCTGTCCGGCGCTATTCCGCCGCGCTGCATCGGATCACCACCCGCCCATGGACGCTGATGGAGGTGTGCGGAGGACAGACGCACGCCATCGTGAAGTTCGGCGTCGACGAGCTGCTCCCGCCGCAGGTCAGGCTCGTGCACGGGCCGGGGTGCCCGGTCTGCGTAACCCCCCTCGAGTTGATTGAAAAGGCCATCGAGATCGCCTCGCGCCCGGGTGTGGTGTTTTGTTCGTTCGGCGACATGCTGCGCGTTCCGGGGAAGTCGAGGGACCTCCTCTCCGTGAAGGCTGCCGGCGGTGACGTGCGGATCGTGTACTCCCCGCTCGACGCGGTGAAGCTCGCACGCGACATGCCGGATCGCGAGGTGGTGTTCTTTGCGGTTGGGTTCGAGACTACCGCGCCGGCCAACGCGATGGCGGTGTACCAGGCGGCACGCCAGGCCGTCACGAACTTCTCCATCCTCGTCTCGCACGTGCTCGTGCCCCCCGCGATGGAAGCGATCCTCTCCTCGAGCACGAACCTGGTGCAGGGGTTTCTCGCCGCGGGTCACGTGTGCACCGTGATGGGCTTCACCGAGTACGAGCCGCTGGCCGCGAAGTACCGGGTGCCGATCGTCGTGACCGGTTTCGAGCCGCTGGACCTGCTTCAGGGCGTGTACATGTGCGTGAAGCAGCTCGAGGAGGGGCGTGCCGAGGTCGAGAATCAGTACGCGCGCGCGGTCCGGCGCGAGGGCAACGTGCCGGCGCAGGACACGATGCGCGAGGTGTTCGAGGTCGTCCACCGCAAGTGGCGGGGGATCGGGGAGATCCCCGGGAGTGGCCTGGGGCTCAGGGAGGCCTACCGCGCATTCGATGCGGAAGCGCGATTCGACGTGGCCGATTGCGTTGTCGACGAACCGGCGGAGTGCATCAGCGGCCTCATCCTGCAGGGGCTGAAAAGGCCGCACGAGTGCAGCGCGTTTGGCACACGGTGCACGCCTGAGCAGCCGCTGGGCGCAACGATGGTGTCGTCGGAAGGGGCGTGTGCCGCGTACTTCCGCTACCGGCGGCTGCCGGCGATGGCAGAGGCAAGGCAGGGCGACGCGCATGGCCGATGATCCAAAGGCTTTCGAGTGGGGGCCGAGTTGCCCGATCCCGATCAGCCGGTACCCGCAGGTCATGCTGGCGCACGGCGGCGGAGGGCAGCTCACGCACCAGCTGATCGAACGGCTGTTCGTGCCCGCGTTCGCGAATCCCGCCCTTGGCGCGCGGCACGACGGCGCGCGCGTGGAGGTCGGCGGCAGCCGGCTCGCGTTCACGACCGATTCGTACGTCGTGCGCCCGCTGTTCTTTCCGGGCGGCGACATCGGGACGCTCGCCGTCAACGGCACCGTCAACGATCTCGCCATGTGCGGCGCCCGGCCGCTGTACCTGAGCGCCGGCTTCATCCTGGAAGAGGGGCTCGCGATGGAGACGCTCTGGCGAGTGGTCTCGTCGATGAGGGCGGCCGCCGAACAGGCGGGCGTCGCGCTGGTGACGGGCGACACGAAGGTCGTCGATCGCGGCAAGGGAGACGGCGTGTACGTGAACACCGCCGGCATCGGCGTGGTCGAGCACGACCGGCTGATCGCGCCGGCGTCGGTCAGGGCCGGAGACGCGGTGCTCGTCTCCGGCGACATCGGGCGTCATGGCATGGCGATCATGGCCGTCCGCGAGGGCCTGCAGTTCGAATCGAGCATCGAGAGCGACTGCGCCGCGCTGACGGGCCCTGCGCTGGCGCTGATTGCGGAAGGGATCGACGTCCACTGCCTGCGCGATCTGACACGCGGTGGACTGGCCAGCGCGCTCGTCGAGATCGCGGAAGTGTCCGGCCTGCACGTGCACGTCCGCGAAGCTGACATCCCGGTGCGCGAGGACGTGCGCGGCGCGTGCGAGATCCTGGGCTTCGATCCTCTTTACGTCGCCAACGAGGGACGCTTCGTGGCGTTCGTGGGCGGCGGCGATGCCGAACGCGCGCTCGAGGTCCTGCAACGCCACGGTGTGAGTGCAGGTGCCCGCGCCATCGGCCTGGTGGAGGCTGCGCCCGCCGGCCTGGTCACGCTCCGCAGCCTTATCGGCGCCACCCGGGTTGTAGACATGCTGAGCGGCGAGCAACTGCCGAGAATCTGCTGAACGTGCCCCCCCGGCCGGCCGGCGATTGAGATGATTCGGCGCGGCGGGGTATTCGCGAGCTCGCTCGCTCTGCGTCGACCGGTTCGGTGACGGAGTAGCGACGCGGGCGCCCGGCGCTTCAAATCGCTGGGCCGAGCTTCGTCCAGGCAGGCAGGCGAGCCTCGATCCTCGGTCCCCGATCCCCGATCCTCGGTCTAGAATCACCAAATGTCCGTCCGCGTCCGCTTTGCGCCATCCCCGACCGGCTACCTGCATGTCGGCGGTGCGCGCACGGCGCTCTTCAACTGGCTTTACGCCCGGCGGCACGGCGGGACGTTCGTCCTGCGCATCGAGGATACGGACGCCGAGCGCTCCTCCTGGGACATGGTCGCCGGCATCGTCGACGGCCTGCGATGGCTGGGCCTCGACTGGGATGAAGGGCCGGACGTCGGCGGTCCGCACGCCCCCTACTTCCAGTCGCAGCGGCTGGAGAAATACCGCGAGCACGCCCACGCGCTGGTGCGCGACGGGCGCGCGTACTACTGCTACTGCCAGCCCGGGGAGCTGCAGCGGAAACGCGCCGAGGCGGAAACGCGCGGCGAGGCCTGGACGTACGATCGCGCGTGCCTGCAGCGCGGTCCCGCGGAGGTCGCGCGGCTGGACGCGGCGGGTGCGCCCAGAGCCGTCCGGTTCCGCGTGCCGCCGGGGCAGACACGCTTCACGGACCTGGTCCACGGCGACATCAGCTTCGACAACGCCAACATCGAAGACTTCGTCATCCTTCGGTCGGACACGCAGCCCACGTATCACCTGTCCGTCGTGGTCGACGACATCGACATGGAGATCACCCAGGTCGTGCGCGGCGACGACCACATCTCGAACACGCCGAAGCAGGTGCTGCTCTACCAGGCGTTCGGGAAGCCCGCGCCGCAGTTCGCCCACGTCCCGCTGATCCTGGGTCCCGACAAGAAGCGCCTGAGCAAACGGCACGGGGCGACCTCAGTCATGGAGTATCCACGCCTCGGATATCTGCCCGAAGCGATGGTGAATTTCCTGGCGCTGCTCGGCTGGTCGCCCGGTGGCGATCGCGAGCTGCTGTCGCGAGACGAGCTGACGGCGCTGTTCACGCTGGAAGGCATCAGCGGCGGGAACGCCGTCTTCAACACCGACAAGCTGGACTGGTTCAATCAGCAGCACATCGCGCGCCTGCCGGGTGGCGAACTCCTGACGCGGATCGAGCCGCGGCTGCGCGACGCCGGACTGTGGCGTGACGCGCTCGTCGCGGAAGAATCCGACTGGATCGTGCGGGTGCTCGAGCTGCTGAAGCCGCGCGTGAAGAAACTGGATCAACTCGTTGAGGAGCTGCGGCCGTTTCTCGTGGACGAGCCGGAGATGGATCCTGCCGCCGCCGCGAAACATCTCTCGTCCGAGATACGGCCGCCGCTCGCGCACCTGGCCGCGACGCTCGCGACCCTTCAGCCGTTTGACCCGTCCACTGTCGAGCAGGCGGTGCGCGCCACGGCAGAGCAGGCCGGAATGAAGGCGGCCGCGTTGATTCACGCAGCGCGTGTGGCGGTGACGGGACGCGCAGTGAGCGCCGGGCTCTTCGACGTGCTGGTTCTGCTGGGTCCACAGCGCTCGAGCCGGCGCCTCGAGCGGGCCGTAAATTACATACCTGCGCCCTAGTTCCTACACAGCCCCGCCGCCAGCTCATGAGGAACAGCAGTCGGACGGAGAGTCCAACAGATCACCCCATCATAGGTAAGGACCTTCCCATTATACCCACCAGATACCACGCATAAGTTACACACAGTCAATATCTTATCGGCATACCCGTTGCAGTTGACTGGCTCGACCCGGCGTTTCCGGGCGAGGAGGCAACGTGGCAATAGAAGACCGCGGGTTCGCATCGATGGATCGAGTGAAGCAGCGCGAGATCGCCAGCAAGGGTGGCAAGGCCGCCCATCAGAGGGGCTCCGCACACGAGTGGACGAGTGACGAGGCGCG
>DAIUEK010000094.1:0-2073 GCA_036845165.1 Vicinamibacterales bacterium
CGAGGCCGACCAGGTCGCCCAGCTCGAACGGCCCCATCGGGTGGTTCAGCCCGAGATCCCGTGCCCCATCGTCCCCGCCCCCAGAACCGTGACCTTCGTTACGTCCATGTCACCTCACCACATCACCACATCACGAGATCACCAAATCTCGAAGCGTCGCCATCGCGTGATCGATCTCGGCTTCCGTGTTGTAGAAATGCGGCGCGATGCGGATGCCGGCGCCGGCGCGATAGTCGATGATGACGCCGCGGCGGACGAGCGCGTCGGCGACCGCCGACCCATTCGGGACATCGATGATGACCGAGCCGCCGCGCTCGTGGTCCTCCAGCGGGGTATTCAGGCGATAGCCCGCGGCCTGCGCCGCGTCCATGAGACGCCGCGTCAGCGTCAGCGACCGCTCGCGGATGGCGGGCACGCCGATCGACGCGATGATTTCGTAGCCGGCCCTCGCGGAATAGAGCGACGGCACGTTCGGGGTGCCGCTCTGGAACCGCTCGGGAGCGCCGGCGTAGCGGACGGGGCCCGTCGCAAACTCGAACGGCGAGTCGTGGGCCGCCCAGCCGATGAAGGCGGGCGTGAGCGTCGCCGCGAGATCGGGGCGGACGTAGAGATAGCCCGCGCCGGGTCCTCCGCACAGCCACTTCACGGAGCCCCCGACCGCGAAGTCCGCCTGCCAGGCCGCGAGATCCATCGGCACCGTCCCGGCCCCCTGGTAGACGTCCAGGATGACGTGCGCGCCGACCTTGTGCGCCTTTTCGATGACGGCGCGCGCGTCAGTGATGCAGCCGCTCTTGAACAGCACCAGCGACAGCGGCACCAGGAGCGTGCGGTCGTCGATCGCGTCGAGAAACCGCTCGAGGTCGAGCCGGATCGGATCGGCGGACGGCACGTAGACGATTTCCGCGCCATAGCGCCGGAACCCTTCGAACAGGTAGTGGTTCGACGGGAACTCCAGCTCCGTCATCACGATCTTGCGCCGCCGCCCGTCGTAGGTGAAGCAGGACGCGATAATCCCCTGTGCGACCGTCACGTTCTGGTGCATCGAGATCGTGTTCTTCGCCACACCGAGAATCGGCGCGAGCAGGTTGCCGGTCTCGCGTCCGATCTCCCACCACCCCTCGTGCCAGGCGCGCACGCCGCGCGTCGACCACATGTCGGCGAACTCCTGCAGGTACGCGGCGGCCCGCCTGGGCATCGCCCCGAGCGAATGGCTCACGAGATACGTGCAGGTGTCGAGGATCGGGAATTCCGCGCGCCAGCCCTGGAGATCGGTCATCGGAATATTCTCGCCGCGTTGTCGTGCAGGATCCTGCGTTTCGCGTCATCACCGAGCGGTAACGCCATGAACGCGTCGACGTTGGCGCGCATCGACGTGACGCCAGGGCTCGGCCAGTCCGTGCCCCAGACGGTCTTGTTCGCGATCTCGCCCAGACGGGGAAAATACTCCAGAAGCTTCGACGGGGGAATCCCCGAGACTTCCAGGTGGACGTGGGGATGCCGGCGGACGAGGAAGAACGCCGCCTCCATCCACAGCGGCCGCCCGCCGTGCGCCAGGAGGATCGTCAGCGTCGGGAAATCGATCGCCACGTCGTCCACGTCCATGGGGTCGCCGAAGCGGCTGCGCGCGCCCGGGAACACCGACGTGCCGGTGTGGATGGTGACCGGAACCCCGGCGTCCTGCGCAACCTGGTACAGGTCCGCGAGCCCCGGCAGCGCGTCCTGGTAGGCGTTGGCGCGAAAAAGCTGGTGGGGCGGATGCACCTTGAGCGCCTTCGCCCCCTGCTCGATGATCCGCGCCGTCTCTCCCGCCACATCCTTCGTGAACCGCGGGTTCACCGAGCCGAACGCGATCAGGCGCGAGGGATCGGCCGACGCGTAGCGCATCATCCACGGATTCGTCTCGGCGGTGAATCCCATGAGGTCCGGGCTGACGTAGTTGATCAGGCCGACGCGGTCGATGCCGTCCTCGTCCATGCGGGCGAGCAGCGTGCGCGGATCCGCGGCGTAGCGTTCCAGCTCCGCGCGGTTGGGCTTCCCTTTCCAGAACGTCGCCGCCACGGCCGGCGGCATCAT